>CAZSXI010000217.1:0-4034 GCA_964611045.1 uncultured Cocleimonas sp.
ATCTAAATACAATACCACGGTAGTAAAGCTAACATATATTTACTATGGATAGTAATACCTGAAAAAATACAATGATAAGTCACCAATACTCTTTAAAGACCCCTGAGAAGAAAGGCGGTATTATTTTTATGAAGAACTATTATCTAATAATTATAATGAGCTTCATTTATTTGTATTTTAAATACTAAAAATTTAAACAATAAACTTGTTTAATAATGAGTTTCCTTCTACCTTTGTAGCTATAACGACAAAACTCACTATTAAGGATGGAAACTCATGCCACAGTACCAAGACGACATTAAATTAGCATCAACCCTAATAGACGCTCAAGGCGCTTCGTGGAATGCGATAGACCCAAAAGCCGTTGCCCGAATGCGCGCACAAAATAAATTTAAAGACGGCTTAGCGATAGCACAATACACCGCTGATATTATGCGCAAAGACATGGATGCTTATGATGCGGATAACTCAAAGTACACGCAGTCACTAGGTTGCTGGCATGGTTTTATCGGTCAACAAAAAATGATTTCTATTAAGAAGCATTTTGAAGGTTCGACTGACCGTCGTTATTTATATCTATCAGGCTGGATGGTTGCAGCGCTTCGCTCTGAGTTTGGTCCATTACCTGACCAATCAATGCACGAGAAAACAAGCGTAGCGATGCTAATAAAAGAGCTTTACACTTTTTTACGCCAAGCCGATGCGCGTGAGCTAGGCGGATTGTTTAGAGAATTAGATGCAGCTCGAAAAGCAGGAGATTTTGAAAAAGAGAATGAAGCCCAAGCGGCTATAGACGGACATGTAACTCACGTTGTGCCCATCATTGCAGACATTGATGCTGGTTTTGGTAACGCCGAAGCGACTTATTTAATGGCAAAGCAAATGATTGAAGCAGGCGCTTGTTGTATCCAAATCGAAAACCAAGTATCCGATGAAAAACAATGTGGTCATCAAGACGGTAAAGTAACTGTGCCGCATGAAGATTTTCTTGCAAAAATTCGTGCCGTTCGTTATGCCTTTTTAGAGCTAGGTATCGACAACGGAATCATCGTTGCACGTACCGATTCACTTGGTGCAGGCTTAACCAAGCAAATCGCAGTAACCAAAGAACCTGGTGATTTAGGCGACCAATACAATGCATTTTTGGATTGTGAAGAAGTAACGCTAGACAGCATGGCAAATGGCGATCTTGTAATTAAGCAAGATGGTAAGTTAGTACGCCCTAAGCGTTTAGCAAGTAACCTCTTCCAGTTTAAAGAAGGTACAGGAGAAGCACGTTGTATACTGGATTGTATTACTTCATTACAAAATGGTGCTGATCTTATTTGGATTGAAACAGAGAAACCACACATCACACAAATTGGCGGCATGGTAAATGCTGTACGCGAAGTGATCCCGAATGCAAAATTGGTTTACAACAACAGCCCATCCTTTAACTGGACGTTAAACTTCCGCCAGCAAGTATTTGATGCAATGGCTGAAGCTGGCGCAGACATATCTGCTTATGAACGCAATGATTTAATGGATGTTAAGTACGACGATACAGAATTAGGTCAAACAGCCGATGAAAAAATTCGCACATTCCAAACGGATGGCGCACGTGAAGCGGGAATCTTCCATCACCTTATTACGCTACCGACATATCATACTGCTGCGCTTTCTACCGACAGCCTTTCTAAAGAATACTTTGGTGATCAAGGTATGCTGGGTTATGTTAAAGCGGTTCAGCGTAAAGAAATTCGTGATGGCATTGCCTGTGTGAAGCACCAGAATATGTCAGGCTCTGATATGGGTGATGATCATAAGGAATACTTCTCAGGTGATGCGGCACTGAAAGCGGCAGGTGAAGATAACACCATGAACCAGTTTTAGTTCTGCACAGCTCACCTCTAAAATCTGCCATTTCTTCGTTGGGACAATACTCATTTACACGTGTAAACTTCGTATTCCCCTGCCTTGAACTGACAGCTTTTAGAGGCAATCTGAGCAGCACTATTACAAATAACAAAAGGAAACTGAAATGCCATTCAAAACAGCCGACCTGACCGACGAATTCTGCACTGAAAATTGTGACGAGGTTCAAGCCGCTGGCATGAGTTTTACAAGCTTTGGAGGCAAGTCACGTTTTTATGGTGAAATCGTTACCCTCAAGCTTTTCGAAGATAACCAGCTAGTACGTGATCAAGTAAATTCCGATGGCAAAGGTAAAGTTTTAGTTATTGACGGCGGTGCATCCATGCGACGCGCCCTACTCGGTGACATGCTTGCCGCTAAGGCAGTTGAAAATGGTTGGGCAGGTATTTTGATCAATGGCTGCATTCGTGATTCCGTCGATATGGCAACCATGCAACTTGGCGTGATGGCTTTAGGCACTCATCCATTAAAAACAGTTAAAAATGGCGTTGGGCAAACTAATGTATCGGTGACTTTTGCAGGTTTAGATTTTGAACCTGCTGATTTTATCTATATCGATGAAGATGGCATCATAATTTCTGAAAAACCATTGATATAAATGCGTTACTTAGGGAGTCTCTGATTAAGTCGATTAGAATTTAGCGCAGAAAAAACTGTCGCTATTTTTCACGAAGTGAGACGTAATAGTCATTCTATTGCGCCGATCTTCGTGAAAAATATCGGCAGTTTTAGCAAGCTAAAAATAATTGGACTTAATCAGAGCTTCCTTAGTAGACAGTTAAGTTACAAAACGTCAAAAAATAGGGGATGTGGCAATTAAATAGACCATATTTATAGTCCACCCCCCCTGTTTTTTGTTGTTTTGTACTTTAAAGGTCATCCAATAACCCTAAATCAAGATAAACTAATCTATTCCTTATCATCAAGAGAAGCGACAGCTTTAGCCTCTATCTCCACATAAATAGTCTTCGTATTATTCACTGCCATTTCATCAATACTTTTCATTAGCTCTAAATGAGGCACTGCAACAGCAGTCTCCTCAGATTGCCCTAGTTTACAATCGAATCTCAAAAACTTGGCACCTTTAGGTAGCTTTTGTTCACGTTCTTTTTTTAGATATTTTTTGATCTCATGCTTAATCGAATCTACGAGTCGAGGCACTTTTATTTTTGGGTGTTCTAACTTGAAGGTCTTTTTCATTGGAATCCTAATGGAGTGAGCAATTATGGGTAACTACAGAGCAAGTAACGAACGCTGAAAAGCGTCTAAGGGAGCGCAGTGTACATTTGATGCAATTATACTACAAGATATGCCCCCTTGATCTATCATTCTAAAATAACGTGTGTAAACTCTTAATCACTGCTAATCTCTGATTTTCAATTACACCTATTTCACCCAATGCAAATATCATCATATTTCAAAAGTACGGTTAATATTCTAATAGCCATCAATATTTTGATGTTTTTTATTCATTCCTCATTTCCAAGTGGGTTGAATGATGCGCTTGCCCTACACTTTCCCCAAAATGAAAAGTTTGTGGCATGGCAGTTCATTAGCCATATGTTTATGCATGGCAGCCTGATGCATCTGCTGTTCAATATGTATGCACTCTGGATGTTTGGAACTCAACTTGAAAATATCTGGGGGAAAAGCCGTTTTCTTATATTTTACTTTGCCTGTGGACTTGGTGCTGCCGCTATTTACACCGCAATTAACAGTTTTCAATTTAATGAGGTCTATAGTCTGTTAACCGATACAGGATTGAGTAGCTTTGACATCAATTCAATGATTCAACAAAGAAGTTACCCACCTGCGGTGCTAACAGCAGAACAAGCTAGTGAATTAATGAGCATTTACTATGTTCCAGTGGTGGGAGCATCAGGTGCCATTTATGGAATCCTAGTTGCATATGCCTTTATATTTCCCAACAATACACTCATGTTGATATTTCTACCCTTCCCAATAAAGGCAAAATACTTTGTTCCAGCCCTGATTGGACTGGATTTATTTTCAGGGGTAACGGGGATCTCCTTATTTGGTGGAGGTATTGCCCATTTTGCGCATGTAGGTGGAGCGATTATAGGTTTCTTATTAATGATTTACTGGCGTAAAAAGATTTA
>CAZSXI010000218.1:0-4032 GCA_964611045.1 uncultured Cocleimonas sp.
AATGAAGATTATTCCCACCAAGCCTTTCAAACCTAAGCGACCTAGAAATGTGAAGTTTTTTAAAGTAAATACCATGACGGGCTTATTGCACAACCCATCATGTGGAAAGGGTGAAGTTTTACCGTTTGTGATTGGTACTGAGCCAAACGAGATATACGAATGCCCACCACCTGAAATGTTTATTGAGGCAGGTACACCATCATGGGGTGACGGTGGCTCATTTATTAATCCAAGTAATCCACCGACTACAACAACGAATGGCCCAAAAGCAGCTACTATTTGGGATGGCAATAAACGAGTGGGTCAGCCTCAAACCAAGCCAGTCCAAGTTAAACCTCAAGAACAGCCAAAAGTAGAACGCGATTCAGGACTCTGGATTGATAAATTGATGGAACGATAATGAATACGAACCTAGTAAAAAACCGAGCATTAAAAACCCCTTTTTTGGTATTATTTGCTGTTCTCACAATGACTTTAAGTGGTTGTTCAGCTGAATATTTAAGAGAAGGCTATATACCACCGAATTCTCGTGTGGTGACAAAAATACCTGAAATTAACCAGTACAATACGAGATCAAGACCAACAACACCTAAAAAGGTGGTGAAGCCTTATAAAGCTACGGTTAAAAAATATACGATAACCAGTTCTAGCTCAACAGTTATCTCGCAAAATGAAGTTAATGCAGCTAATCGTGATCTGGATGTAAAACAACAAGCCACTGTTAATATAGATCCTTATGCTTCAATACCAGAAAACAGCACAGTGACGGCATCGAGTGTTGTGGCACCCGCCGTAGAATCAAGATCAAACACAAGTAAATCATCACCTGCTGTCACATCATTAATGATGCGCGCACGTGCAGATTTAGCCGTAGGCAAAACGCAATCTGCCATCAGTAAATTAGAGCGCGGTTTAAGAATTGAATCGCAAAACCCCAGTATTTGGCATTTATTAGCAAAAGCGCAATATGATCAAGCAAATCACCAGCAAGCGATAGCGATGGCAAAGAAATCTATTCGCTACTCTGATGATGGTAATGGTGGTGATAAATTGACAGCGCAAAACTGGACGCTGATTAAAAAATCCGGTGAAAAATCAGACGATGCCATCGCCATAAAAGAAGCTTTAGATTATTTTAAGGTAAATCCTTGAATCAAGACCCTCAACTTGAACCCTTTAAAAAGCCTGAAACAGAAGCAGATTGGAAAAAACTGCTGAGTGAAGAAGGTCCATTAGCAGCTGCAATCCCAGGTTTTCAAGTCCGCGAGCAACAGCAAGATATGCTGTGCGCAGTCGGTGCTGCGCTCAATAACAACTCTGCGGCTGTGATTGAAGCGGGTACAGGCGTTGGTAAAACCTTTGCCTACCTTGTCCCTGCAATAGCCTCTGGTGGGCGAGTAATCATATCGACAGGAACAAAAACCTTACAAGATCAGCTCTTTAAAAAAGATTTACCGTTGGTAAAAAAAGCATTAAAAACAGATACTAAGACCGCACTGTTAAAAGGTCGCGCTAACTATCTTTGTACCTATCGTTTGCATCGGGCGCAAACAGACGGGCGTTTTGATGACCGTCGTTCGCTCACCCATTTACAACGCATAGCCGATTGGCAGGTGATTACTTTTTCTGGCGATATTTCAGAACTAAATAGCGTACCGCGTGATGCCGAAATATGGCAACACGCCACTTCAACTGCAGAAAACTGCTTGGGTTCTGATTGCCCTGATTATGATACTTGTTTTGTAGTAAAAGCACGTCGAGAAGCGCAAGAAGCCGATGTTGTAGTCGTGAATCATCACCTGTTTTTTGCCGACTTGGCACTAAAAGAAGAAGGCTTTGGTGAGTTGCTCCCCAGCGCTAATGCCGTGATTCTTGATGAGGCACATCAACTGCCTGAGATTGCTTCGACTTTTTTTAGCGATACCTTAAGTAGTCGTCAATTATTAGAATTTGCGCGCGATACTTTGGCAGAAGCTTTGGCAAATGCAGGTGATATGCCTGAGCTACGCGACAGCCTTGGGCAATTAGAGAAGTGTGTGATGGATTTACGCCTTGCGATGGATAAACCGGGTTTACGAGAGCCGTGGTACAAAATTAAATCAAAACCAGCGATTGAGAAAGAAATTAATCATTTAGGTGAGATATTAAACGATTTGCAAGATCAACTATTAGTCGCTGCCGAACGAAGTAAAGGCTTGGAATCGTGCTACGAGCGCGTGCAATTACAAAACCAACGTCTCAAAAATCTTAATGATCCAAAAGCGGGCACGGTGCAATGGTACGAAACTTACACGCGTTCATTCTCGCTAGTTTCAACGCCATTAGACATTGCTGACACCTTTAAAAAACATTTAGAAAGCTGGCCCTGTGCGTGGATTTTAACCTCTGCAACTTTGGCGGTAGGTCAATCGTTTGATCATTTTACGCGTCGTATTGGGATGGAATCCCCCAAAGAGTTATTACTCGATAGCCCGTTTGATTATTGGCACAACGCATTGTTATACGCACCTCCCAATATCCCTGAGCCACAAAATGTTGATTTTGTCCCCTCGGTGGTTGAAGCTTCAATCCCAGTCATCAATGCCTGTGAAGGGCGCACGTTTATGCTCTTCACCAGCTATCGTGCTTTAAATGAAGCGGCCGCGTTGTTAAAAGGTGAAATTGATTATCCTATTTTGGTACAGGGCGAATCATCACAAGCCGATATGATCACAAAATTTCGCAAATTGGGTAATGCAGTCTTGCTAGGCACCTCAAGTTTTTGGGAAGGTGTTGATGTGCGTGGTGAGGCTTTGAGCTGTGTGATTATTGATAAACTTCCATTCTCCTCGCCGGGTGATCCTGTTTTAGAAGCGCGGATTAAATCCATCCGAGAAAGTGGCGGAAACCCCTTTGGTGAATATCAATTACCGCAGGCAGTTATCGCACTAAAGCAGGGCGTGGGGCGACTAATCCGTGATGATAATGACAAAGGTGTATTGGTAATCTGTGATCCACGTTTGCGTACTAAGTCCTATGGCATGACCTTTTTGAACAGTTTGCCTCGTGTGCCAAGAACCAGCAAACAAGAAGTGGTAGAACGATTTTTTGAGATTATCAAAAATAAAGATGATAAAGTCGATGACCAAAAATCAGAAAAAAACAAGATAAAAACGAAAAGTGTGGAAAATAATAGCAATGAAGACTGAAACTAAAATACTTGCTATCGAAACCGCCAGCGAAGCTTGTTCGGCCTCGTTGTTGATCAGTGACGCAGATAATAATCAAAAACTCTATTCACAAATAGAACTCACACCACGCCAGCACGCAAAAAAAATCCTATCCATGCTAGACAAAGTGTTAGAAGAGGGTCACACCGATCTAAAAGACATTGACGCTATCGCGTTTGGCCGAGGCCCTGGAGCATTTACAGGCTTAAGAATTGCCGCAGGTGTCGCGCAAGGCGTGGCATTATCGGTTGATAAACCTGTCGTTCCTGTTTCAACATTAGCGGCATTAGCGCTACAAACAATCGACGAAATGAAAGAGAGTGGCAAAGAATATAAGGGCGAAATACTGGCCACCGCATTAGATGCCCGTATGGGCGAAGTGTATTGGGGCTTATTCAAACTAAGCGATGAAAAATTAGAACCATTGTGCGAAGAACAAGTCAGCAAACCTCAAGATATGCTCAACAGCCTAAAAGCTATGATAGCTATGTTAGAAAAGGACAATAACCAAGCGTTGGCTGTTGGTGCAGGCTGGGATGCTTATTATGCTGTGTTATCTCAAGAGGATAAGCTTGAAAATATTAGACATTTAATCAATGTTTTCCCTACGGCATCTTCAATCGCACAACTAGCCTTGCGCCTATTAGAGAAAGGTGAGGTAGTCGCGCCAGAAGATGCACAGCCTGTTTATATTCGTAATGATGTTGCTAAGAAGTCGCAGAAGCAGTGAGGTTGTCCGAAATGTATATAATTAAGGGTATTGATCCTAGGGCTAACGCATTAAAAAAATGCTAACAATCAATGATTTATAGTATTAGAATCC
>CAZSXI010000219.1:0-2208 GCA_964611045.1 uncultured Cocleimonas sp.
CAAATTACACAGTAAGAGACCTCAGTAAATAATTTTGACCATGAAACTTTTATGTATCTACCAAGTACAAGTTACTTTGCTTTTTAAACAAGATAACGTATAAGACGCTTTAAATTAGAGACATACTGATAACATGAATATTACCCAAAAAATTTCACAACTGTTGAAAGAACGTATCCTCATCCTTGATGGTGCGATGGGTACGATGATTCAACGTCACAAGCTTGAAGAAGCTGATTACCGTGGTGAGCGCTTTGCTGATTATCATATGGATATCAAAGGCAATAATGACCTTTTAGCTATTACTGCACCGCATATTATTCGTGAAATACATGAAGAGTACCTCGAAGCTGGCGCTGACATATTAGAAACAAACACCTTTAACGCTACCCGCGTGAGTATGTCTGATTACGAGATGGAAGATATCGCCTACGAGTTAAACGTAGCAGGCGCACGCGTTGCCCGTGAAGCCGCAGATAAATACTCAACACCGGATAAACCACGTTTTGTTGCAGGCGTTTTAGGTCCTACTTCTAAAACCTGTAGCATGTCACCTGATGTAAACGACCCAGGATTCCGCGCGATCACTTTTGATGCATTGGTTGAAGATTATAGTGCCTCTACAAGAGGTCTTATAGAAGGTGGCTCAGATATAATCCTTATCGAAACCATCTTTGATACCTTAAACGCAAAAGCTGCTGTTTTTGCAGTAAAGACTGTTTTTGAGGAAGACAATATTGAATTACCAATCATGCTTTCAGGCACAATCACGGATGCCTCAGGCCGTACTTTATCAGGTCAAACTACCGAAGCTTTTTATAACTCACTAATTCATGCCGAGCCTTTATCAATCGGTCTAAACTGTGCGCTGGGCCCTGATGCCTTACGCCAGTATGTACAAGAATTATCGCGCATCAGTACCGCTAATGTCTCAGCTCACCCTAATGCTGGCTTGCCCAATGAATTTGGTGAATATGATCTTGAGCCTGATGAAATGGCAGAACATATTAAAGAATGGGCGGAGAGCGGTTTTTTAAATATTGTCGGTGGTTGTTGTGGTTCAAGCCCACAACATATAAAAGCCATTGCCGATGCAGTTGCCGATATCACACCTCGCACTATTCCCGAACTTCCTGTTGCCTGTCGTTTATCAGGTCTCGAACCTTTTACCATTACATCCGAGAGTCTATTTGTAAATGTCGGAGAGCGTACCAACGTAACAGGTTCAGCACGTTTTAAACGTCTTATAAAAGAAGAAGATTACGACACCGCTTTAGAAGTTGCTTTAGAGCAAGTCGAGAATGGCGCACAAGTCATCGACATAAACATGGATGAAGGTATGCTCGAATCCAAGGATGCGATGGTACGCTTCCTAAACCTTTGTGCTGCTGAGCCTGATATTGCACGCGTGCCTGTGATGGTCGATTCATCTAAATGGGACATCATCGAAGCAGGTCTAAAATGCATTCAAGGCAAAGGCATTGTTAACTCCATCTCTTTAAAAGAAGGTGAAGAAAACTTCATCCACCAAGCCAAGCTGATTAAGCGCTACGGTGCGGCCGCTGTTGTAATGGCGTTTGATGAAGACGGACAAGCCGATACCTATGACCGTAAAGTAGAAATTTGTACCCGTGCTTATAATGTATTAGTGGGTAAGGTTAACTTTCTTCCACAAGATATTATTTTTGATCCAAATATATTTGCTATCGGTACGGGTATTGAAGAGCATAACAATTATGCCAATGACTTCATCAACGCGACTAAAACCATTAAAGAAACCCTACCCCATGCGATGATCTCTGGCGGTGTTTCAAATGTATCATTTGCATTCCGTGGTAATAACCCTGTGCGTGAAGCGATTCATTCTGTCTTTTTATACCATGCGGTAAAAGCTGGCATGGACATGGGTATCGTCAATGCAGGTCAGCTGGTGGTTTATGATGATATCCCCGAGAATTTACACAAAGCAGTAGAAGATATGGTGCTTAACCGCACCCCTGATGCTACCGAAAATCTTATGGAAATTGCACCGGACTTTGTCGGTGATGGTAAAGCAAAAGAATCTAAGAAAGACTTAGAATGGCGCACATGGTCCGTTGAAAAACGTTTATCTCATGCGTTAGTTAAAGGCATTGATGCATTCATAAATGAAGATACCGAAGAAGCACTCAAAAACCTAAAACGCCCTATTCACGTCATTGAAGGTCC
>CAZSXI010000219.1:2308-4016 GCA_964611045.1 uncultured Cocleimonas sp.
TAGACCTTGGTGTAATGGTACCGACCGATAAAATATTACAAACGGCAAAGGATGAAGGCTGTGACATTATTGGACTATCTGGATTGATAACTCCTTCGCTTGATGAAATGGTCAATGTCGCCGCAGAAATGGAGCGGCTCGGCATAGATTTACCCTTAATGATTGGTGGTGCAACCACGTCAAAAATTCATACTGCGGTTAAAATTGATCCAAAGTTCAACGGTACAATCGTCTATGTGCCTGATGCCTCACGTGCGGTTGGCGTAGCGGGTAATTTATTATCTGCCGAAAAGAAAGACGCTTTTCATCAAGAAATGAAAGACGAATATGATGCCATGCGTGTAAAGCGCGCGGCCAATCAACGCGTGAAGAAAACGGCCACATTAGAACAAGCCCGCGCCAATAAAAAAAGCACAGATTGGATGCTTTATGAACCATTTAAACCCGCTATCTTTTCAGGAAAAATTGACCATGATCTGATTGCGGGCGATTACACTTTAGAACACTTAGACAATGGTGGAGTATTACTTAAGTTTGATGATTACCCGCTAGATAATCTTGCCGAGATATTCGACTGGACACCGTTCTTTAGAAGCTGGGAATTAGCAGGACGTTACCCCGCAATATTAACCGATGAAGTGGTCGGCGAAGAAGCTACCAAACTACTTGCTGACGCAGAAGAGATGTTAGAGAAAATCATCAAAGAAAAATGGTTAACAGGCAAAGCCGTTTTAGGATTCTTCCCTGCTAATAGCAACGGTGTAGATGATATTAACCTTTATACTGACGAATCTCGTAACGCTACACACACCACCTTGCATCATATTCGCCAGCAAATGGACAGAACTACCTCTAATAAAAACAAAAAGCAGCCCAACTTCTGTCTAGCCGATTTTGTCGCCCCTGATAATTCAGGAAAACCCGATTGGGTTGGCTCATTTGCCGTGACCACAGGTTTTGGTGTAGAGAAAAGGGTTAAAGCTTTTCAGGAAGAATACGACGACTACAACGCAATTTTATTAGAAGCATTAGCTGACAGATTTGCAGAAGCACTGGCAGAAAAAATGCACGAACTAACCCGTAAAGTCTTTTGGGGCTATGGCGCTGATGAAAACCTTAGCAACGAAGAAGTCATCAAAGAAAATTACCAAGGTATACGCCCTGCTCCTGGTTATCCTGCCTGCCCTGAACATACAGAAAAAGGAACACTTTGGGAGTTATTACAGCCAGAAGAACGCATTGGCTTAAAAATCACAGAATCATTTGCTATGTGGCCTGCGGCTGCTGTTTCTGGTTGGTATTTCTCGCACCCTGATTCACGCTACTTTGGCACAGGTAAAATTCAACGTGATCAGGTCGAAGATTATGCCAAACGAAAAGACTGGACGATGAATAAGGCAGAAAAATGGCTTGGCCCAGTATTGGGATATGATGTTTAAGGGACCTCTGATTAAGTCCAATAAATTCTGGCAACGCCAAGCTTCCAAGTTCGAGACATTGATTTCAAGCATAGTCATTCTATGGTTTAAATCAATAACGAAGAAATTGGGAACTTGGCTAAGCCCCGATAGGACTGACTTACAAAGCCAAAGCATTAAAGAAAGGCATCGTTATCAATGCTATTCAAAGTGGCCAAAACCGTAAAACAACCACCAATTGGCAACAAATTGCCACGCTGGGGCAAGGTGATTATTTTCAGGTAGATGAT
>CAZSXI010000220.1:0-4007 GCA_964611045.1 uncultured Cocleimonas sp.
CTAAGTTTAAAACTTTTGAAGGTGCTGTTGATTGTGTTTGTTCACTTTTCTCAATGGATATTTGTAAACCATCTGACTGTAGGGCTTGCAACGCCGTCTTCAATGCATCTACTTGATCAACAGACACCGAAATCTGCAAGATGCCTGCAAACTTTCCTGCTAGATGGCTCATGCGACTTTCTGTCCAGTTGCCATTAAATTGGTTTAGTGTTTCAGACAGTGATTTTACTAAGCCTGAGCGATCAGGCCCCAAAATAGTGATGACTAGAGAAGTTTGCATGTTTACCTCGAATTTTCATTAGCTCCCTCTCCCTAGTAGGGAGAGGGCTGGGGTGAGGGGTGAAACTCAAATAATATATTTAGCTACGAGCTTTCTACCCCCTCCCTAACCCTCCCCCTGCTAGGTGGAGGGGACTTTTGTTGATAGTTATCAGTGCTTGAAAACAATCCGTCCATCTACAACATCTGCCATTATCTTATCACCCGATGCAAACTCACCGCCCAATATTTTTTGTGCGAGTGGGTTTTCAATCTCACTTTGAATCGCTCGTTTAAGCGGGCGAGCGCCATAAACAGGGTCGAAGCCTTCTGCACCGATCATATCCAAAGCGGCGTTACTGAATTCAATGCTTAAATCATTCTCCGCTAAACGCTTACCAAGATTATTAAGTTGAATTACTGCTATCTTACGAATCTCTTCTTTGCCTAACGGTCTGAACACCACGCTATCATCAATACGGTTGATGAATTCTGGGCGGAAGTGTGTGCCGACGATTTCCATTACTGCCGACTTCATTTCTTCGTAGCCTTTTTCGGTAAAGCTATCTTCTCCAGCCATGGCTTGAATGACATCAGAACCCATATTTGATGTCATGATCACCACCGTATTACTAAAATCAACCGTGCGACCTTGCCCGTCAGTTAAGCGACCATCATCCAATACTTGTAGCAATATATTGAAAACATCAGGGTGTGCTTTTTCAATTTCATCCAACAAAATAACGGAATAAGGTTTGCGACGAACCAGCTCGGTTAAATAGCCACCTTCTTCGTAGCCAACATAACCTGGAGGCGCACCAATTAAACGTGCCACCGAATGCTTTTCCATAAACTCGGACATATCAATGCGCACCATCGCTTCTTCTGTATCAAACAGAAAGTTTGCTAAGGCTTTACTTAACTCGGTTTTACCTACGCCTGTAGGGCCGAGGAATAAGAACGAGCCATTAGGACGGTTAGGATCAGACAAGCCTGCGCGTGAACGCCTAATCGCATTTGAAACGGCGGTAATCGCTTCGCTTTGCCCAATCACTTGCTTGCGTAATTCATCTTCCATACGGAGCAACTTATCGCGTTCGCCTTCGAGCATTTTGGATACTGGAATGCCTGTCCACATCGCCACGATCTCGGCAATTTCATCTTCTGTTACTTTATTGCGTAGTAGTTGAAAATTCTCAGTTTCATCTACTTCGCTGGCTGTTTCTAGCTGCTTTTCTAACTCAGGGATTGTTCCATATTGTAACTCAGATAAGCGTTGTAAATCATTTGCACGGTGTGCTGTTTCTAGCTCAATACGTGCTTGGTCTAAGGCTTCTTTAATATGTGCTGTGCCTTGTACGGCTGCTTTTTCCGATTTCCAAATTTCATCAAGATCAGAAAACTCTTTTTCAAGGGTTGCAATCTTTGCTTCAATTTCACTTAAACGCTTTTTAGAAGCATCATCACTTTCTTTTTTAAGCGCCTCACGCTCAATCTTATATTGAATTAATTTACGTTCAAGCTTATCCATCGACTCTGGTTTTGAATCAATCTCTAAGCGAATGCGTGATGCTGCCTCATCGATAAGGTCGATGGCTTTATCAGGCAATTGGCGATCACTAATGTAACGATGCGACAAAGTTGCAGCCGCGACAATCGCAGGGTCGGTAATTTCCACACCATGATGCGCTTCGTAACGCTCTTTTAATCCACGCAAAATCGCAACGGTATCTTCAACCGTTGGCTCATCCACGATGATTTTTTGGAAACGACGTTCAAGTGCAGCATCTTTCTCGATATATTTGCGATATTCATCCAACGTAGTCGCACCCACACAATGCAACTCGCCACGTGCTAGTGCTGGTTTAAGCATATTGCCTGCATCCATCGCGCCTTCGGCTGCGCCAGCGCCAACCATGGTATGAATTTCATCAATAAATAAAATCACATTACCGTCTGATTTCGCAATGTCGCTAAGCACGGCTTTTAAGCGCTCTTCAAAATCACCACGGAATTTTGCACCCGCTAACAATGCCGCAAGATCGAGCGATAATAGGCGTTTTCCTTTTACGCTATCAGGCACTTCACCATTTACAATACGCTGTGCTAAACCTTCAACCAATGCAGTTTTACCCACGCCCGGCTCACCGATAATGACAGGATTGTTTTTAGTGCGACGTTGCAGAATTTGCACCATACGGCGAATCTCTTCATCGCGCCCAATGATAGGATCAATCTTGCCTTGCTCGGCTCGTTCAGTAAGGTCAATGGTGTACTTTTTTAGTGCCTCGCGCTGGTCTTCGGCATTCGGATCATCCACCGATTGACCACCACGCATCGCATCAATCGCGTGGGTTAATGCATCTTTAGTTGCCCCATTATTTTTCAGGGCTTTGCCTAATGCGCCTTTATCATCCAGTGCCGCAAGAATGAAAAGCTCGGATGAAATGTATTGGTCATTACGTTTTTGTGCGAGTTTGTCAGTGACGTTGAGCAAGCGGGATAAATCATTGGAGACATGAATATCACCGTCACTACCACCGCCTGAAACCGACGGCATATTATCTAACGCTTCACCCAGTTGTGAGCGCAATAAATTCACATTTACACCCGCTTGCGTGAGCAAACCGCGCGCACTTCCGCCTTCTTGGTCGAGTAGCGCGATCATCAAATGGGTAGGTTCTATGAACTGATGGTCTTTACCCAATGAAAGGGACTGAGCATCTTGAAGTGCAAGCTGGAACTTGCTGGTTAGTTTGTCTGTTCTCATATTTGTACCTATAATTTTTTGTGGTGTCCAAAGAGGATGTTTCCACTAATAGGATTAAGATGCGGTCAGCTAATGAGTATTTCAAGCGGTGATAGCTTGGACTTCAAGAGAGTTGATATTAGTCACGAAAATAAAAAATCCGTCATTGTGGTGTAGACCACAATCCACGGTTGATATTGCACTATCAGTAATACATGGATACTGGCATCCGCCAGCATGATGATATTATTTAATCTCGCTGTTTATTTGCAATATTACTTAACTTCAACAACACTCAAACCAAGCGCCATCCAACTTTGCATTCCACCACGGAAGTATTTGATTTTTGACGCGGGATAACCCATAGAAAGTAATTTACGAATAGCCGTTGGGGATTGCCCACACCAGTTACCGTTACAGTACATCACCAATGTTTTTGCGTTAGAAAAATTGAACGTTTCACCTGGGATTACATCAAAATCATCTTCCATGATTTCTAATGTATCGGCTGATTCTGAAAACTTGGTAAAGGGAATACTCACTGCACCCGGAATTAACCCGCTACGTTTTATCCAAGCAGGTGTTCTTGAATCGATAATAATAATTGAGCTATCACCCTCTGACATTTTTTTGATGTAGTCGATGATTTCACGCTCACCAATGGTATCAACCGCATGGGGTGCAAACGGGTGCATCGCCTGAATCGTTCCACGCGTGGTTTTACGAAAAAACTTAACAATTTCATTTTCCTTTTCTTGCACACGTGTGATGGCGACTGTTTTGCCATCGTGCTTTACATCAACACTTTGTAAACCGTGGGTGATCATCACGCCTTTGGTTTCTTTTTCTTCAGCACTGGCTGATTGAAAGGGCAATAAAACGGTAATTGATGCAGAAAAAACACTAAGAAGAAATAATTTTGAGAGTTTCATGTGTGCTCGCTAATTGATTTATATCAAAATTAGTCTAACACCCTAATCCATAGATAGAAACACGAATA
>CAZSXI010000221.1:0-3998 GCA_964611045.1 uncultured Cocleimonas sp.
GTGTTTGATCCTGATAATAAAGAGATGTTTAGCCAAGCAGAATCTATTCGTAATGAGCACATTCTTCGTATTACGGGTTTAGTGCGTAACCGCCCAGAAGGCATGATTAACGACAATATCACCAGCGGCAAGATTGAAGTATTCGCTAAAGCGCTAGAAACACTCAGTGCTTCTGACACCCCACCATTTCAACTTGATGATGATGTAAACGAAGACATTCGCCTAAAATACCGTTACGTTGATTTACGCCGTGATGAAATGCAACAGCGTATTAAAACTCGCGCAAAAATGTCATCTATCATGCGTCATTATTTGGAAGATAATGACTTCTTAGAAATAGAAACGCCGATTATGACCAAGGCGACACCAGAAGGCGCACGTGATTACCTGGTACCAAGTCGTACCTATCCTGGCAGTTTCTTCGCACTACCCCAATCTCCACAGTTATTTAAACAAATGTTGATGATGGGCGGAATCGATCGTTATTACCAAATGGCGCGTTGTTTTCGTGATGAAGATTTACGTGCGGATCGCCAGCCAGAATTCACTCAAGTGGATATTGAAATGGCTTTCGTTAAAAGCGACGACGTGATGGACATGATGGAAAACATGATCCGCAAGCTGTTTAAAGACACACGTAATATTGATTTACCAAACCCTATGCCTCGTATGACGTATGCTGATGCGATGCATAACTACGGCTCTGATAAGCCTGATATGCGTAACCCGCTGATCTTAGTTGATGTTAGCGAGCAAATGAAAGACGTGGACTTCAAAGTTTTTGCTGGCCCTGCTAATGATGATGGTAGCCGTGTAGCTGCACTACGTGTGCCACAGGGCGCGACTAAAATTTCACGTAAGAATATTGATAATTACACCAAGTTTGTCAGCCGTTACGGCGCACGTGGTTTGGCGTATATCAAAGTCAACGAGATGAGCAAGGGAATAGAAGGATTACAGTCCCCTATTCTCAAGTTCTTACCTGATGAAGTCGCAATGGACATCATGGAAAAAGTCGGTGCAGAAGATGGCGATCTCGTTTTCTTCGGTGCTGACAAAACCAAAATAGTAAACGATGCACTCGGCGCATTACGCGAAGAGCTAGCCAAGGATCTAGAACTATTAGAAGGCGATTGGGCTGCTCTTTGGATTGTAGACTTCCCAATGTTTGAGTGGGACGAAAAAGACAACCGCTGGCAAGCACTGCATCACCCATTTACTGCGCCAACGTGTACGGTTGAAGAACTTACAGCGAATCCTGGTGAAGCACTTTCTGATGCTTACGACATGGTTATCAATGGTTATGAAGTGGGCGGTGGCTCGATTCGTATCCACCAGAGCGATATGCAATCAGCAACCTTTGATGCTTTGGGTATTTCAGAAAAAGAAGCCGATGATAAGTTTGGCTTCTTACTAAAAGCCTTAAAGTTTGGTTGCCCTCCATTGGGTGGGTTAGCATTTGGGTTAGATCGGTTAGTCATGCTTATGACTAACACAGAATCTATCCGTGACGTTATTGCATTCCCTAAAACGCAGACTGCAGCGTGTATGTTGACCGAAGCACCTGCGGATGTACCACGCAAACAGTTGCGAGAGTTAAGTATTCAGGTCAAATTGCCTGAAACTGACGCTTAAATATTGAAAAGCTCGTACAAAACGTCAAAAAACAGGGGGGGTGGACTAAATAAATTGTGTTTTTATAGTCCACCCCCCCTGTTTTTTATCGATTTGTATTTTAAAACAGATAAAAATCACTCTATTTATTCGTAATGGAGCTATCCAACGAAGATAATCTGCGCCTAAACGTGCTTTTAGCGCAGGATTTACAAGCCATTCGCATCAACGAAGGCACAATGACGGTTCACGCACTCACCCGTCAAGGTGAAGCCAAGGTTGTTCTTAATCCCACCACCCGCGATGAGCAATATTTAAGGATTGTTAAAGAGCTTTTCTCCTTAAAAATTACAGGATCACCCGGTGGTTATCCCATTTTCTTAAAACGTTGGACACGTATGGGGCATGCCGACAACACCCTAGAACATATGCTGTTATTGGGTGAGTCAGAAGCCGTAGTTGCGGTGGTTCATGCACCCGCTATTAGCCATGACATTGGCGTAAGAGCTTGGTGGGCATTACCCACAACGGAAGTTGCAATTCGCCTGATGGAGCATCCGCAAATTTCAAAAGGAGAGCTAGGCAAAGAGTTAGCAGCGTATCTCATGGAGTTTCTACCTTTTGAAGAGCAACAAGTTAGTATTGTTAATATGGTACGCCTTTGTTTGCAGGGCGATTTAATCACGCAGGATGAAAAAGAAACACTATGGGCGCGCGCAAAACGACGCAATCCTTTCTATGTAGGATTCTTACACGCTGAACCCAGACAAATACCATTGAATAAAAGCTGCTGTGCTAAATACAGAGAACTTTCAAAAGCACTAGCACCCCTGATTCAAGCGCATAATTTATATGCCAAAACCTTGTGTGATTTACTCAATGAACACGGTCAACGCTGGCTAGAAACCATTAAACTATCACTTGAAAAACCCGTCGATCAAGACGTGGTGATTTCATTATTTATCGCCATAGGAAAATACTTTAATTTACCCCTGCATACCTTGAGGCTTGATAAACGCGGTACACGTTCAATAGAAATAGCTATCGAACATGGTCAAGAAGTTTGCACGAATCCGGATAACGAACAACTCAAAAGCCTACTTGAATCATTAAACCCAGAACATCATGCACTGGTTGAAGCCATGCTAGTGCTTGCACAAATGGGCGAGCACACACTCATCCCTATTTTTAGTGGAAATGAATCTGTCGGCACGGTTATGCGTAAACGTCTATTACCATTAACCACACCTTTATTAGAGAAAGTTGATATACTGATGTAAGCCCTTATAATCTAGGTACTTTCAATTTTAGGAATCACCATGCCCTACTTCGTTTACAAAATAACACAGCCTACACCTATTGTTAAAAACCTTAGATTTGAAAAACAGTTTGAGACTTTTAAAGAAGCTAAAACATTCACACGTGAAGCACGTGCTGAGTTACCCCTAAACGGCGGAATCACTCTCAAGATGATTCATGCCGCTAATCAACTTCAGGCTGAAGAGTTGCTGATGGAAAAGCGGGAAGAAACGGTAACCATGGAATGGGAAAAATAGGCTTTTCCTGTGGATGAAGATCAATATCGTACAACCTACAACGAACTAAACCCCAATCGGTGCATTTTCGAAAAATCCATCACTAATCGTCGATGTGATTGCCAGCTGAAGAGAAAGTTTGTGATTGCCACGCGTGAATGTGTTGCTTGTCAATCTGAGATAGCAATGAAGCGTTGCACAAGAGTACTTGATGCCATGCGCAACAATGCGCGTTTCTCACTGAAAGTTGTCACCGTCAATGGACCCATGCCACATAACAAAGAACTGCAAGTACAAGCAGGCGGCATGATAGCGTTGCAGAATTTAATGACTTCCCTTAATAAGAAATTGCCAGACCTTGAGTTAAAAACAGCCGTCAATATTCATCAAACCATGGAAACTGCGTTGGAAAAATACGGTGATACTGATAACTTACCCTATGGCGAGCTAGTAAAAGGTATCGTAAAATACCAATCACGACCTAAACGAAAAAAGAAAAAGTAGAATTTATAATGAAACATTTTCCCGTATTTCTCGACTTAAAAAATCGCCAATGCCTTGTTATTGGTGGTGGCTCTGTTGCCAGCCGAAAAGTTAAAAACTTACTCACTGCCGATGCGAAAGTCATTGTTATCTCGCCTCAAGTGAGTGATGTATTAAAGCAGTTTGGTAATGATGGAAAAATTACAGTCATTGAACGTGAGTACCAAAAAACCGATATAGCCGCTGCTTTTTTAGTGGTTGCTGCAACCGATAACAGTGAAGTAAATGCACAGGTTGCTGAGCAAGCACATAAGGCTAACATTATGGTGAATGTTGCTGACAATGCTGAGCTTTGTAGTTTTATCT
>CAZSXI010000222.1:0-3953 GCA_964611045.1 uncultured Cocleimonas sp.
AATCTGGCCCACCCGCCAATGCTTCTATATTCGTATTTGGGACTTGTTGTAATGCCGCTTCAATCTGAGCATCGCCCAATAAAACATCACTCAAATAGACGGGAGGGTTGTGTTTATCTAAACCAACCCCTGTCGTGGCATTGCCCTGAGGATCCATATCAATAATGAGAACTTTACGCTTGATAACGGCCAATGAGGTTGCCAAATTAACGCTGGTGGTTGTTTTACCAACACCGCCTTTTTGATTAGCAATGGCTATAATCTTCGTCATGGAATCTCTGTATTATTTGGGTTTGGGGGACTGCAAACATTAACAAAATCTTGTGAATTTAGATATAAAACAACTGAATATTTTTTAGGCGTTGGCAATGATCACCGCGCGTTTAGGTGCAGGATAACCCTCAATGGTTTTATTATGATCATCAGGATCAAGAAAATCCTCAAGCGATTCAAACTCCATCCACTCAGTACTGCGCTGTTCTTCAATGCTCGTCTGATTTATATCAACCACACGAATGTTTTTAAAGCCTGCGCGTTCAAGCATTCTCACTAATAAATCAGGTGTGGGGAGGAACCATACATTGCGCATTTTTGCATAGCGATCTTCTGGGATAAGTACATTAGAATCATCGCTTTCAATCACCAAAGTTTCTAACACTAATTCACCGTCTTTACGGATAAAACTTCGTAACTCTTTTAAATGATCAATCGGTGATAATCGATGATACAACACGCCCATGGAGAAAACCGTATCAAAGCCTTTGCCTTTATATTCTTGCGTGAATGCGGGTAACTCTTCGCCTTTAAACGGCACTATATGAATCGATTGTTCACCCTTTAAGCTAGTTACATATCTCTTAACTGCATTAAACTGCACCAAAAAGAACTGACTAGGATCAGCCCCAATAACCAGCCGTGCACCCTCGCCTAGCATTCTCCACATATGATAGCCATTGCCACAACCCACATCGAGAATAGAACGGTTTTTTAGTGGGCTAAGATGTGGCTGAATACGTTGCCACTTCCAATCGGAATGCCATTCTGTGTCAATATGGATACCAAACAATTCATAAGGCCCTTTACGCCACGGGTGCAGTTTTTTGAGCGTGCTTTCTAGTTGAGTTCTATCTTCATCATTACAATCACTCGCTAAACCAACTTGTAATTTATCTGCCGTAATATCAAATTGTGATGGCGTTATTTCTGGCAGTGCCAATAAAATCTCTCGCCACTCTTCGGTTTTACCATGCGGTCTTTTTTCCAGCGTTTCTGCAAGTTGCGCTGGTAAGGTTTCTTGCCACTCCGAAAAATCGTTGGCAATCAGGTCTTTGTAGAGTTCTTTAAAAGAAAAAATCATCTGAGTACTTTTTAATGACTATTTTTAATTGCAATAAGTGATGCAAAATTAAAAGCTTGAAACCATTGATACGACTCATCAAAACCTGCTTGTAGTAAACGCTGTTGATGCGTTTCTACACTATCAGGAATCATCACATTTTCAATCGCCACACGTTTTTGGCTAATCTCAAGATCACTGTAACCATTGGCGCTCTTAAAAGTATGATGCCATTTAATTTGTGCTTGATTTTCTGCATCATCTTCAAAAATTAATTTTTCAGACAACACCAAAGCCCCATTTGGCAACAAGCCTTTATAGATTTTTTTAAGCAAGGCTAAACGTATTTCAGGCGCTAAAAATTGCAGTGTGAAATTCACCACCACCAACGATGCATTATTAATTTCAATGTCTTCAATATTATCGCAAACCACGGTTAAATCCGCATCTGGCATATGTCGTTTTAAACGTGATGTACAACGCTTCACCATCGCTTCGGAGTTATCGACACAGATATGTTCTAAACCCAGTGTGCGTGTTTGTCGGTGCATCGACAGCGTTGCCACACCCAACGAGCAACCCAAATCATAAACCTTGGTATTTGGCTGAGCATACTGCTCTGCAAGCACTCCCAATAACGAAATAACCGTTTCATAACCGGGAACAGAACGCCTAATCATGTCAGGAAATACATCAGCGACTGCATCATCAAACGCGAAATCGACTACCTGCTGAGGGTTATTGAATAGAATATCTTGTTTCATTTTTAGTACAGAACTTAACTCGCCTCACCAGCCCATTTAGTATCTGCCGAAAGCCTATCAAATTTGATTTTATTGGCGGTGCTGGTTTCAGCATTCTTACCCGCATCTGAGCCCATAAAATACAGATAAGGCCCGACGATAGATTCTGGTAATGCCAGATCATCCATATCTTCACCGGGGTAATTCATTTTACGCATTTGGGTACGCAGTGGTCCTGTGTCGATGCTGTTGATACGAATGAAGTTATTCTCCAAATCATACTCATCCGCCAGAATATCCATCATCGCCTGAGTGCCTGCTTTGGCAATGCCAAATGCGCCGTTATAAGCTTTTAAGGAATCGTGCGCTGAGAAAATAATCGCAGGGTCTTTTGATTCTTCAAGCAATGGCAAACAGGTTTGTGTAATCAAAAAGTTAGCGTGTAAGTTTACGCTTAAAGTTTTAGACCACGTTTCAACATCGTATTCTTTAAACGGCATAAACGCAGGAAACCAACCCGCATTCAGTGCAATGCCATCCAGCCCACCTAGTTTATCCGCAAACGTATTTGCCATATCTTGATAATCTTTAGCCGTCGCGCCTTCCATATTCAAGGGGTAGATTGCTGGCTCGGGATAGCCTTCCTTTTCAATCTCATCATAAACATACTCAAGTTCTTTCAATTTTTTACCCAGCAAAACCACGGTTGCACCAAAACGTGCATACGCTAAGGAAATTGCACGACCAATACCTGAACCTGCACCTGTCACTAAGATCACGCGGTCTTTTAGCAAGTCATTTTGAGGGAGATAATTTAAAAGTTCTTGATTGTTCATCGCTTAAAAAAGGTTATTTTGAAAAGTCAGGTATTAAAACACGGTTATTGGATGAAGTCGAAGCACAGCCATGTTCTTTAAGGTCAAGAAAGGCTGGATATTGGGCTTAAAACATCTAAATATTGACCATTTTATTTGCCACCCCCCCTGTTTTTAGCTGTTTTGTATTATAAACGACGTACAAAACAGCTAAAAACAGGGGGGGTGGCAATGAAAAATCTAAACATAACAATTTCCCAAGCTAATCAGAACACTTCAAGCGGAAAAAACTCGGTAACTATAATAGCAGGGTTCTGATTCACCCAAATTTGATAACTGCGGGAAATAATTTCGCCCTTTAGGTGGATAAGTAACTCATCATCGCTATTGGGAGCAGAAGAATAGTCAATATCAATAATTTCACGATAAGTTTCTAAGCCTTGTTCACGAAATAATCCTCCGATGCCAATCTTTCCTGACTCTAGTGCTTCACCAATTTCTTTTGGTAGGCGTTTTAGCAGTACGGTAGAGCGAGCGCAGGCAAATATCCTGTTACTAGTCCCCCCTTGCAGACTAACTTCGCGTTGAAGCGCCCTATCCCCTGTTTGGCTTTCTAAGCCTGTGACGGCTTCGTTTAGCGTTGTTGATTCTATGTGTAGGGGGACGACTTTTACAGGCTCCCAGAACCATGCTTCTAGCGCTTTTGTGACCGTGCCATCCATGACTAATAATGTACGTAGAAATGGTGGTAGCTTTGAAAGATCGCAATGTTCACCAGAAGTTGTGGTGATTATTTCATCGGGTGTATAGCCATTGCTACGAAAATGGGAGTTTGTTGTTTTCATTTGGCGTTTATTCTTTCCTTTCAATAACTGCTATTTATCATCCTAAAATATTGGCACGTAGAATTTCGTCATTCCCTAAACCCTCTCTCCCTAGCCCTCCCTCTGCTAGGTGGAGGGGATTTTTCTATTTCTTCCACAGTTCTGATAAACCAATCAATTGATTACCAGCCTGTTTAAATTGTTTTACCTTGACTCTGCTTGGCCACGAATCATA
>CAZSXI010000223.1:0-3948 GCA_964611045.1 uncultured Cocleimonas sp.
ATCGTTATCTTTTAGTTTGATTGTCATCCAAGTGACACTCTTATCATTCTTGGGTATATATAATATTATTCAATAGAGAATAGGAGAAAAGGTTATGTTTCAGTTTTAAAGGGGCAGGATGATTTTTGGCAGGGGTTATGGGGTTTACTCGCTGGGTAGGGCGTTACACAGGATTGGAATTCCATCGAGAAGTATTTGTCATTATGAAGTCACTTTTAAAGCAAGGGCAGCTGATGTTAATCGTAAATGGTGATAATTCTGATGTGGAAAATACTTGTCTTAGAAAATTCACAAAGTAGTCACGAGGTGTCGTTATATTTTGTGAATACAAGCTAAGATAGAGGTATTAAAAATCAAAAAGGAAGCTTTAGATGTATCACGCGAAACTTGCAAAATTGCGCAAAGCAGTAACGAACGAGAATGCTTGATTCACCGATACACCCCCCTTTTTCTTGGTGTGAAGGGAATAGTATTAACTTTTTGGTGGATGGGCATCAATTCTATCCTGCTATGCTTAATGCGATAGAGCAGGCAAACAAATATATATTAATGGAAATGTATCTGTTTGAGTCGGGGAAGGTCGCAGATCAATTTATCAAAGCATTTATTAGTGCTGCTCGTCGCGGTGTTTCAATTCACTTGCTGCTTGATGCCTATGGCGCTAAAGGGCTGCTAAAAAATCACCGTCTTCAATTATCACATGCTGGTATTGAATTGGTTTTTTACAACCCTCTCATGTTTCGTAAGTTGAAAAGAAACTTGTTTCGTACACATCGGAAATATCTGATTTTAGATGGAAGAAAAGCTTTCGTGGGAGGAGCAGGTATTACAGATTGTTTTCAAGGCGATAATGCTTGGAGAGAAACAGTTGTAGAGGTACAAGGCAAAGTAGTGCTGGACTGGCAAACACTATTCACACGAAACTTTAAGCAAGGGTCAACAAGCGCTTTGCTAAAACCCAGCACTACCAATGAAAATGCTGGGAATGTAACCGCAAGGCTTGCCTACACAACAGGGGGAACACGTCTTGAAATAAAAAAAGTATTACTAAATAGAATAGCTAAGAGTCATAACTCTGTTTGGCTGGCCTCTGCTTATTTTGTGCCTTCGCGAAAAATCAGAAAAGCATTACGCAAAGCGGCTTTTAATAATAAAGATGTACGTTTACTTCTACCCGGTAATATAACGGATCATCCAGCAGTGCGTTATGCAAGTAGACGATACTATGCGCGTTTATTACGTTTTGGTGTGCGTATCTTTGAGTATCAAGGGCGTTTCACGCATACAAAAATGGTGCTGATTGATGATTGGGTTACTATTGGGTCCAGTAATATGGATCGTTGGAATTTTCGTTGGAACCTTGAAGCGAACCTAGAAATTGAGGATGAGGGTATCGCAAAACAGGCGCGCCAAATTATGCTTACTGATTTTAAAAGTTGTCATGAAATCAAGTATGTGGATTGGATTAATCGCTCCCGAGTTCAGCGTATGAAAGAATGGCTGTGGGGGAGGTTGGATGTGTTCTTGACTAAGTACCTTTGAATATAGCTTTTACTCAAAGCAATAAAAAAGCCAGCAATTTAAGCTGGCTTTTTTACTGAAACTAAATGTGATGATTATTGAGAAACAGTCTCACAACAGCCAGAATAAAAATCACGATTTATTGTCGCATTCACTTCATACATATAATTTTGTCTTGATAATCCTGTACTACAAGCATCGGTTTTTTCTAAATTCACATCAACAATATTACGCCCCTTGTTGCCACCGATATTCATACGCACTTCACTAGGGCTTGCCCATTCGTGATAATTAATTGGTATATAGAAAGCAGAATTATTTTTTGATTTAATCCTCATTCTTTTCTTTTCAATATCCATTTGAATATTCCATGCATGAGGAGAGCTGCCTACACAACTGAGAATTCTTTTATCTCCAAATGCTTTTACACTGCCTGAATAAGCTGTTTTTATTTCTTTTGCTGCCAATTGAATTGGTTGACCGTAGCGATTTCCTGTTGCAGGCATTTCAGGCATTGAATTTGGTAGTGTTCTGCGGATTTCTGGTATTTTTTTAATGACTTTTTTAGCCACAACTTTCTTATCGGGTTTAGCTACAGAGTTTATATTGCGAGACGAAGTATTTGCTATATTGTTAGCGGCTACGTTGTTATTGGCAGGTGAGCGGTTAGGTAATACCCCTGTCTTTTTAAGGTAACGTGCATTCACCCAGCCACGATTATTGTTCCAGTTCACTTCTAGCCATTTTGTTTTCCCCAATATCTTCTTTTTGCCTGTTTCTGTTAGATCAATAGCGTTGTATGGCAAAGAAACTTTAACGCGTGATTTAGAACTAGGCCAAGCACGCAACTGTAATTTATTTTTAGTTGATACTTTGGTAACTTTAAAAATAGTGATATTTGATTTGGCATAAGCCATTGAAGTTGTTGCATCAATTGAAATCAATGCCAGTACAATGAATGCTGATAACGTAATACGCTTCATAATATTTCCCCTTTTTAAATCACAACCTATGCCCATAAGTTATGTTTAATATTATTTGCCTAGTCGCATTATAGCGTAACTTCGGTAATTCACCAAATGTATCACTTTAAGTTAGCTTGATTAAGTCATTGCTGTATATGATAAATTACATTTTCTTGCTACTTATGTCTATAACGAAAAGTAAATGTAAGTGACATGGTATTCAACATCGAAGATAATGGCTCTCCCTTTTGTAGCAATGTAAGTAGTGTTTTTATGTCTGGTAAGATTTTTATACAAACTCACGGTTGCCAAATGAATGAGTATGATTCAGCGAAAATGCTGGATGTACTGAAGGATTCAGATGGCATGGAACTAACGGATAATCCTGATGAGGCAGATGTGTTATTGCTCAACACCTGTTCGATTCGTGAGAAAGCGCAGGAAAAGGTTTTTCACCAGTTAGGTCGTTGGAGAAAAATAAAAGAAAAGAATCCAAACGTGATTATTGGTGTGGGTGGTTGTGTTGCCAGTCAAGAAGGAGAAGCACTACAAAAGCGTGCGCCTGTGGTGGATGTTATTTTTGGCCCGCAAACCTTGCACCGTTTACCTGAATTGGTGGCTGAAGCAAAAAATACCAAAAAATTCGTGATTGATACTTCGTTCCCTGAAATTGAAAAATTTGATAACTTGCCAGAACCTGTTGCCGAAGGCGTGAGTGCATTTGTTTCAATTATGGAAGGTTGTAGCAAATACTGTACATTCTGTGTTGTGCCTTATACGCGCGGCACAGAAATTTCCCGTCCGTTTGATGATGTGATTGCTGAAGTTGCTAAGTTAGCCGAGCAGGGCGTACGTGAAATTAACTTGCTGGGTCAAAATGTAAATGCTTTTCGTGGTGAAATGCACGATGGGGAAATAGCGGATCTTGCCATGTTGATTCATTACGTGGCAGCGGTTGAAGGTATTGATCGTATTCGTTACACCACATCACACCCTGTCGAGTTCAGCGATAGCTTGATTCAAGCTTATGCCGAAGTGCCTGAGTTGGTTGATCATCTGCATCTGCCGATTCAAAGTGGTTCTGATCGTATTCTTGCCGCGATGAAGCGCGGACACATGGCGATTGAGTATAAGCAGAAAATCAGGAAATTACGCGAAGTTCGTCCTAATATTAGTTTATCGTCTGATTTTATTATCGGCTTTCCAGGGGAAACCGATAAAGATTTTGAAGACACCATGAAGTTGATTGAAGACATTGGTTTTGATAGAAGTTTTAGCTTTATTTACAGCGCTCGCCCTGGTACACCCGCAGCATCGTTTGAAGATGATGTGCCAATGGCTGTTAAGAAAACACGGTTGTACCGCCTACAACAACGCATCACTGAAATGGAACAAGAAATCAGTAAAAAAATGGTAGGTACAGTCGTTAAAGTCTTGGTTGAAAAAGTATCTGTGAAAGATG
>CAZSXI010000224.1:0-3900 GCA_964611045.1 uncultured Cocleimonas sp.
GGGAACATACGTAACTCGCCGTAATCCAAATCAGCCATATTGGTACATACGCTGTTTAAGAAGTGACGATCATGCGAAATGATGACCATGGTACTTTTACGATTATTGAGGATTTTTTCTAGCCAACGAATCGTATTGATATCGAGGTTGTTGGTTGGCTCGTCGAGTAATAACAGTTCAGGATCAGCAAACAAAGCTTGCGCTAATAACACGCGTAGTTTCCAACCGGGCGCTACAGAACTCATTGATCCCCAGTGTAGATCTTCTGCGATTTCTAACCCGAGTAATAACTCACCTGCACGTGCTTCTGCGGTATAGCCATCCATTTCACCGAACTCTATTTCAAGGTCAGCAACTTTGATTCCCTCTTCCTCCGTCATTTCTGGCAAACCATAAATACGGTCACGCTCTGCTTTGATCTTCCAGAGTTTTTTATCGCCCATGATGACTGTATCGAGCACACTGTATTCCTCAAAGGCAAATTGGTCCTGCCCTAACACCGAAAAATTTATGTCTTGATCAATCGTAACATTACCTGCGCTTGGCGTAAGATCACCACAGAGGATTTTCATGAAGGTTGATTTCCCACAACCATTTGCGCCAATCAAACCATAGCGGTTGCCATTGCCAAATTTTACGGAAACATTTTCAAACAGTGGCTTTTCGCCAAACTGCATGGTGATATTTGATGCTGTAATCAAAACAAGATACCTGATTATGTAGATGATGCGATTTATGGCAGACAAAAAAATGCACAGTGCCAACGGGACTGTGCATTATAGGTTTATAGTGCTTCTAATCAAGTATTGATTAGCATATCTGCATATTCAAATATTACTCTGAGAGCGCAATTACCATTTTGTTTAGATCAATATCAGTCGATGCTTGACGAATCACACTGCGACCACCAATACGTCCTTTTATCGCATCTGCTAGTTGATGTACTGCCATCGCATAACGACTGCTGTGGTTATAACGTGTAATCACATAAAAATTATGTCCACCAATCCAAAGCTCATCACCTGAGTACGTGTTTAGCTTGATCAAACTTACCTTGCCTGAAATATTACCCAAATTTCTCGCAGAAACACCTTTGCTTTTTAAACGAGTAAGACTATGGCTACTTTTAAAACCCGTTTTTAACGTTCTGTAACGAGTGTTAATTGAATCTGCCTTTACGGCAACGGTGCCGCCTGTTTTCCAACCGTGTTTTTTAAAGTAATTTGCAACACTACCGATTGCATCACTAGGTGTCCATAAATTGACTGACCCACTACGATCGTGATCAACCGCGTAGCGTTTAATATTGCTCGGCATAAACTGGCTTAAACCTAATGCACCTGCGTAAGATGACATTGGCTTTAGCGGATCAAGCCTTTCTTTGCGTGTCATCAACAAATAAGCTTCTAGCTCACTTCTAAAATATTTTCCTCGACGTGGATTATTGAAGCCCATAGCAGCCAGTGCGTCAATCGCGCGGTTTTTACCTACGTTTCCACCATAGCGTGTCTCAACACCAATGATACCTAAAATATATTCTTGTGGCACACCGTAGCGTTGTTCTGCTTGCTGTAATGCTACGCGATTAGCTTTCCAAAATTGTACACCTTTACTAATAGTGCGCTCGGTTAAGAAGTTTCCACGATAACGATTCCAACGACCTGCACGAGGTTTCTTATTACTACTCCTTTTGCGTCCAAAAGCATCCGCATAAGCCATACGTTTTAAAAATGGCGTAGCTTCAGTATTTGAGAAAAGGTAGTTTAGATAACCACGGTCAAAACCATGTTTAGTTGCCATCATATTAATAAAAACTTTAGTTTGATTATTGCTGGCATAATCTCCCGAGAGGTTAGCGTGGCGGATATTACGCACGGGTGCTCTGTATGAGGGGGTTTTGTATGTATTTTTTGGCTGTGGGTAGCGCTTAACTGTACGACGTTTTTGCACTATAGGTTTTTTTACAGTTGGCTTAACGAGCATCACTTTGGGTGCGAGTTTTACAATTACAACATCAGCCTTATTTGAATCAGTGAGTACACCTTTTTCAGCCAAAGTGTCAGAAATCTTTACCGGTTTTTTGGTATTTTTAGTATCCGTTTGAACACGGTATTTTGTAGGTTTTTCTTTGGCTGGCTTTACTTCTTTAGTACTACTGCATCCAGTTACATTGATAATAGCAATCGCTAAAACCAGACCTGAAAGCAACTTAATATCACGCATTTTTTTCCCCTTAATCATCCTTGATTTAGGGTCATTTTACATGAATAAGATAAACGGTAGCTTAATAAGCTGAACAATAAATCTAAAAATAATTATTTATCAAGCCCTTGATTAGTCAAATACACCCCAATCAGAAAAGTCAGCCATGTTGCCCGCTTCTTCAGCGATTGGTGGGAACTGATTAGTAATAGCATCAGAAACCGTCACAGGATCAGGCATACTGATATAAGGGAAGCGCCACCCACCTGGCATACGACCCATATCACGAGGACTACTCATCATCGTATCCCAAGCTTCATCAGTAAAGTCAGTATAAAAATCAGGCCAGATATTACGCTTGTCGCCCCAAGCCTTTTTACGGTTATTGTTTGAATTAAAAAACGGCATATTAAAGTTCTGATTATTATTGTTGCCAAACATGTTGTTCATCGGGTTTGTAGGCATCATCCCACCCGAATTATTTGAAAAAGGCATATTACCATTTGAAAACGGATTAAAACTGTTACTTCCAGAATTTCCAAAAGGCATCATATTCGTATTAGAAAATGGAAGGTTATTACCTGAACTATTAGTATTGTTCCCACCAAAATTACGAGGAGCAAAGGGTGGCAAACTTTTAAGTGGTGCGAATTGTGATTGAACAGGTACTCGACCAAAATTTTGTGCTTGCATTGGCATAGGTATCATTTGCTGGCGTGGTTGATAATTATTTTGACCAAAAACATAAGGCGCAGGGCGAACAGGCATACGATTCAAACGAGGTGCAACAGGCACTTGTGGAGGGTATTGATAGTTACGCAATGTATTAGCTGCAGGGGGAAAAGTAAGACCATTATCGGCACTAGCGATATTTGTGCTCGTCATAGCAATAACTACTGTTATTGCAGGTATTAATAAGTATTTGATATTCATTTTATACACCTGATCATGATTCTTGGGGTTCGTACTATTTCAGCGTCAATGTGGTTATATTAGCATATACTAATATTGATTGCATTCTTTTTATTTGCTTACGTATAGCTGGAGTTTCACAACGACCCATAGAATCAAGAAGAAGATCATGGGTTAAAGTTTGGTGAAGCACTTTCTGGTTAGTTATTGAGTGTGTTTATTAGCCCACCCCCCCTGTTTTTTGCCGATTTGTACTTTAAAATATTTAAATTTACATGCAAGATCGACAGGAATGAGGAATATAAGACTAAAAAATAAGACTTCTTTTAGCAAGGTGTCGATATACTTTTAGTGAGCTTACCGTTTTGTTGTTAAAAACGGATAACTCAATTATTAGAGCTTGCCGTTTAATGCCTAGGGCATTCTAAAAAGCAACTTTCAGAGCGATACGCATGACGGGGAGGTAGGTCATTACCAGATGATTTTTCAATGCAAAAAAAAGCCCGACCAGAAAAGACTGGACGGGCTGTTTTTTAGAATAATAACCTGGTAATGACCTACTTTCACATGGGGAAACCCCACACTATCATCGGCGATGACACTTTTCACTTCTGAGTTCGAGATGGATTCAGGTGGTTCAGAGTCTCTATGGTCACCAGGAAAACTGGATTGTTTAATGCATACCTTTTGGGTACTCACTAAACGTCCATTAGAGCGTTACGTTGATTATTGAGGTATCAGTAATCTTGTAATCTCCAACGGGTAATTAGGCAAAGCGTAGGCTTT
>CAZSXI010000225.1:0-3882 GCA_964611045.1 uncultured Cocleimonas sp.
TTAATTCTTCTTGCAGTGTTAATAGTGCATAGGAGTTAGTGGTATTTAAGAAAGGGCCAGCAATCCATTCGATGCCCATTTCAAAGGCTGCAAAAGCGATGCCGGTGTTATTACTCACAATACGGGCTGGGCGAATTTTCTCTAGCAGGCGTACAGACTCATCATAATCTTTACCAATTAAGACAGCAGGAAACCACGGAATAAGTTGCGGGTTACGCTCAAATATTTCGATGTGTTTATTGCAGCCTTTCTTCCAGCTTTCAGGTAGTTTGAAATACACATCAGCGTCCGTGAGATTGCATAAATGTACATCTTTTTCATCTGCGATGAGTATCGACATGGTGTGTTTAATCGACTCTTTTTTGTGGCTCTTTAAAACAGGAACATTCGTAAAAGGCACAAGCTCAACTTCATTATTCAACAAATATGCCGCTTGATTTTTAAGTGCGGTTAGCTCTTTAAACGGAATGCTTAAATATTCGCCTAGTTCACTACAATCAAAACCTTCAAGAATATAATCATTGCTAGCAAAGTTTTTAAAACGCTTTTCAATAACGGCTTGATTGATCGGTAAATCTTTAGTGGCGCTCAGTGGTGATTCAGTATGCAAGGTATGGGCATGGGTTTTATTTTCACCATCACCCATTATTAAGGTCAAACACAAAGGCTCGTTTAATTGACCAGAAACAACTAACCGCAATGGTTGTTTAGCAATGCTGAGGTACTTTACTTTTTCAGCCAACTCTTCGCCGAGTTGATCCTTTTTAACATACAAACCATCTTTCACTTCCTGAATTTGTATCACTGTTTTGGCATTACTACCTTCCACCGCGTGCGTAACACTGTGGTCACGAGGATTGTCGATAAACATATCCTTGGTGAGATTTCCCTGTAAAAATGAGTTGGTAAAATCACGGTTAAAAACACGGTGTAGATTTGAATCATCAGACACTAACTTACCCGATTCAACAAAACTATCAATCGACTTGCGCCAAGTATCTGTCACGGTATAAACATAATGTGCGTTTTTGATGCGTCCTTCTATTTTTAAAGAATCAACTTGGGCATCAACTAACTGTGGTAAGTCAAAATAGGCAGAATTGTCCTTTAAATTTAGCGGGAAGCGATTACCTGCCGCAGTAACTTCATATTCATCACGGCAAGCTTGGCTACAACTACCGCGATTACCCGAGTTACCCACGCTTACCGAGCTAGAATAACACTGCCCAGAAAAAGCGATACACAATGCGCCATGCACAAAAACTTCTGTAAGCACATCATATTCATGAGCAAGCACCGATAATGATTTGATTTCAGCAATATTTAATTCACGCGATAAATTGAGACGGGATGCACCTACCTTCGCCAAGAATTTAATCTGACCTTCGTTATGCGTAGTCAACTGAGTTGAAGCATGAATATCGAGCGTGGGAAAATACTTCTTCACCAGATTAAACACCCCAAGGTCTTGCACAATGATGCCGTCGAGCCCTGAATTAACCAGCTTATTAAGCAGTTTGATTAGGGTAGGTAATTCTTGCTCCAGAATCACCACGTTCAATGTCAAAAATACTTCGCAATCGTATTTGTGCGCTAAACGTATGACGCCCGTTAAATCATCAAAAGAAAGATTAGAAGCGCGGTTGCGCGCATTAAATTTATCCAAGCCACAATAAACAGCATTGGCTCCTGCAATCACCGCAGCCTTAATGGCTTCAACATCACCGCCAGGTGCTAATAATTCAATCTTTCTAGTCATGGTTGCGATTCTAACGGTATCAAGAAAATATCGCTATTACTCTTGTCTGAATAAGTTCTTTCCTTTTCTATGATTATGTTAAGCCCTCTCTCCCTAGCAGGGAGAGAGGGTAGAAACTCAGAGACTAGTGATTACTACGAGCTTTCTACCCCCTCCCTAGCCCTCCCCCTGCTAGAGGGTGAGGGAACTTTTCTCTTAGTTTGCTGGCATTGGTGCCAGCTTTAATTATTTTTTAGCCACCGTTCTTTTACCATCATGCAAGGTGATTAAAATAATAGGCACCATCAAAACACCAAAACCCAACACGATAGGAGTTATTGAATCGTTATAAAAACTACCAATAAATGCCGCAATGAGTATTGCTATTAAGGTACTCACTGAGCCGATGACAGAAGCGGCGACACCTGCGACATGACCAACCTCTTCCATCGCCAAGCTGTGCATGTTTCCAAATAATATACCGAAACAAAAGTACGCAATGCTCGCAAACAGCATAAAACTCCAAAATGGAACAGGCGAATCGCTTAAGAAAATAATGACTAAATAAACGCAAGAAGCGATAAACAATAACAGTGAAGCCCTAAGCACTAACCAATGCATCCCAAGTTTTTCGACGAGTCGTGAATTAACATACGCTGAAAACATCATCACCAGTGCCAGTGCGCCAAAGTAGAGCGGAAAACGTTCACCCAATTGAAAGTGCTCCTGAAAAATCTGCTGGGCAGTGCTGAGATAAACCAGTACCGCACCAAAAGTAATGCCTTCAGCAAGGGTAAACATGACGGTGCGCCTGTTAGCTAAAACCTCTCGAACGGATGAATATATTTGCTTAAAAGAAAAAGGCGAACGCTCCTGTGGCGGTAATGTCTCAGGTAGCCGAATTGCAAACCAAGTCATAGCAACTAAGCCATAAATGCCTAGCATCACAAAAATCCCCTGCCAGTTCGAAAACAACAGAATAGTTTGCCCAAGTAATGGCGCAATGGTGGGCACAAGCATAAAGACCATCATGATTAATGACATAACTTTTGCCATCCCACGACCCTTGTACAAATCTCGGGTAATGGCAGTGGGGATAATTTGTGGGCCCGCAACGCCGACACCTTGTAAAACACGCCCCACCAACAACACTGTAAAATTTGGAGCGAAAACAACCACAATCGTGCCAATAAAGAAAATAACAAAACCAACATAAATAGGACGTTTACGCCCAAAACTATCCGAGGCAACCCCAAATATCATCACGCCAAGGGCATAACCCATAAAAATAGAAGTCACAATATATTGACGAGCGTTTCCCTGACTAACGCCAAATTCATTACTCATATGCGACAACGCCGGCAAGATAGAATCAATCGACAATGCATCAACCGCCACGAGGAAACTCATCATAATGATGAATTCCATGCGGGATACGGTGTTAGGGGCTTGCTTCATGGACTTGATAATAATATCAAGCTTTTAAATAGTCCACCCCCCCCGTTTTATGCCGATTTGTAGGAGGATTTGAGTGCTTTTTTCGTACAAATCGGCATAAAACAAGGGGGGGGTGGGAAATGTTATTGAAATAAGCCATAAGACCTTGATTATTAAGGTATAATAATTATCACGAAGCAACATAAAACCAAGGGCACCCAATGTTAATACCAAGGAAAATTTAAGAACGTCTATGCATCAATAATAAGTAATTATAATAACAGTGACTTTAAAGCAGAACATCGAAAAACATCCAAAGATTTCGCGCGCGAGTGCAAATATACACTACCCAGCCTCATCGAGCTTATTCTCAGCTTTTCTAACCGCTCTCTTCAAACCGAACTAAACCACTATTTCAAAATAAAACAACAACGCAAGATTGCTCGGCAGTACGCTACAGATAGTGGCTTTGTTAAAGCTCGCAAAAAGTTTTCTGCATCGGCATTCGTAGAGTTATTACAAGTGGCGACACAAGCTTTCGATGAAAAAGCAAAGATACAAACATGGTATGGACTTAGAATACTTGCGGTGGATGGAAGCAAGTATGCCTTACCTAATACCCCTGATGTTTTTGAAGAATTTGGCGGACAACATAATCAGTTTGGTTGCAAACCTATGGCACTAGGTTCTTGTCTTTATGATGTGTA
>CAZSXI010000226.1:0-3860 GCA_964611045.1 uncultured Cocleimonas sp.
TCAAAAAGGTTTCACCGCGGTAGCTTGTTATGGTTTTGAAGGTTGCCAGAGTCGTGTGGTGATTGAGGGTGATGTTTTGGGCTTGGTTAGGGCTAGTTATTAGTGTATTTAAATACAAATCGTTAAAAAAAGGGGGAGGTGGGCTATAAAATAAGGTGTTTTTATAGCCCACCTCCCCCTTTTTTTGCTGATTTGTACATTTTAAGAGCGTTTAAAGCTATACCCCAAGCGTCTTAACACCCTCAAGTGTGGGTGCAGTGATGGTGATGTGATCTATTACAGTCATGGTTAATAAGTTTGTACCCCAAACTTCAGAAGCATCCTTGGCAAAATATCGTCTAGATTTTGTACGTCCTTGTCTTCTAACTCGATTAAATTAAAGCCATATTTTTTGTAGATTCCTTGTTTGATGCGTTTTCGATGTAGGTATTCCGAGTCATTCTCGTAGCCCCAATATTCGATGTAGACTTTTCCTGTCGGAATGTAAAAATCAGAATAAACGTCTTCTTCAATCGGGAGTTTTCGCTCATAGGCATGGACGATTTCAAACATATACAACCAATTATCAATAAGCATTTCAGCTTTTGAACGGGTGAAGTGTCCGTCGGTGGCGCGGTGTTTGGCTGGGAATTTATCTCTGAATTCAGTAGTCTCAGAGAGCGTTGTACTTTCAACTTCAATAACAGGATCACCTTTAATATCAGCAATAGTCGATACCAAAGTTTTATTGGTGGTGAGAGATTCTGGCCAACGGATAAAAGGTACGCCAGATTTTCCATCCTCATCTTGAACCGCGCCAATCTTTAAACCCTGTTCAGTAGCAGTCCAACCTTTATTCAGCCCGCCTTTTTGCGCCCAACCAATTTCAGAAAGAATAAAGTTTAGTTTTTGAGCAGGCAGATCGAAGTTTTTACCCAGCGTAGTCGCTGTGATAAGCGTTTCAGTATCAGGGATTGTAAATTTAATATCTTCAGGCCAAACAATGTACTTTCCATATTGCTTGCTCTCCCGATAACTAGAACCTTGGCTTAAACCATCAACGGTGAGAATCCAGCCATCATCACCTCGCTCAACCCAATCAAGGTTTACAAATATTTTGAAGAGTTCCTTCGAGGATAGATCGTGTTGTTTTGATAATGCAGTTGTCGAGATGAATTTTTTTGCCACTTTTACTACCTGTGTTCGTCTTATTGTAAGATTACACAGATTATAGGAGTAATGACAGCGACTATACGAAAGGCAGATTCCCCAAATTCCCCCAAGGGCTAGGTTGTCCCCACCAACGCTGCGCCAGTGTCGCATAAATCGCCCGGAAATCCGTAGTAAAAGTCACATTGCCGTTTGCATCTAGTCTTGAAAAATCAGGATGTTCCCCATAAATTCCGCCACGTACTTTTCCACCTAATATCATGTGTGATGAGGCTGTGCCGTGGTCTGTTCCTCCACCTCGGTTTTCTTTAGCGCGTCTGCCAAATTCGGAGTAGGTGACAACGAGTACGTTATTCCATAGTCCTGCGCGTTGCATGGATTTTTGGAAAGAGGCTAATCCATTGGCAACTTGATAAAGCCCGTTGTCTTGTCCTCCACGTTGTCCTGCGTGGGTGTCAAAACCATCTTGGGTGACTTTGTAAACGGGTGCGTCTATGCCATTTATAATCATCTCGGCGACTGATTCTAGGCTGTGACCAAATACGCCTTTTGAGAAACCTACGCCTGAGCGTTTGGGATTGCGTCCCATTTTTTGAGCAAGTTGATCGCCCACACCAAACAACTGATGTTGGATTTGACTAACGTGTGCAATTGCAGGTGTTAGTCGGCTAGGTTGCACATCGCTGATACGCTTAATTTGGCTTAAAAATGTTTTAGGGTTTTGCATGGTGACTGCATTTAGATTACTACTGTAGAGCGGGCCTAATTCAGCTTGTCCCTTATTGAGTGCGATACCGTGCAGTCCTTTTTTGTATTTGGGTAAAACTCGTGATAGCCAACCAGCTTCTATCACTTGGTTTGAACTTGAAGCTGAATCCCAGATATCCATTGAACGAAAATGCGATAGCACAGGGTTGTGATAACCCACGCCTTGTATCCAAGCCATTTGTCCTGAATTCCATAATGGCATCAAGGCTTTCATGCGAGGGTGCAAGCCAACGTCTTTGTTTAAGCCTAAAACTTGGCGTTGTTTGATGGCAATGCGTGGACGGTATTTGTAATATAGCTCGTCAGTGAAGGGGACGAGGGTGTTAAAACCATCGTTACCACCTTTTAGCTCTACTAAAACAACAATTTTATTTTGACGTGCGCCGTTTGCGGCAAAAACCATTTCAGGCGTGAGTAATGGAACGGTTGCAGAGGCAGAAATTAGCCCCGCATACTTTAAAAAGTCTCTACGATGCATAATTTAGCCCTAAATTTGTCGTAAAATAGTATTTAGAGGGCTTTTTTATAGTCCACCCCCCCCTTTTTTTGCCGATTTGTATTTTAACGACCATATTTAAAGCACCTGATAAGCAGGATCTAACACAAAGGCGCGTGCTAAGCGTTGCTTTCCTGAGGTTGTGGGTGGTGCTTGTAGCGGTGGAATCGCTAATAACCATTGGCGCATTAGCTCTGGGCTAACATCGGGCATTTTTGACGATATCCCACCTCTATTTTTCTTTTCATTAAGGTTGCCAGCCGTTAAATTATTCATCATTGAGTTTCGTCTTAACAAAGATTGCGTACTAATCCATGTTTTGCCACCTGACCAGCCTTTAACGCTAGGATGAATAAAGACGCCTTGTCCCATAATGTTGAGATTGTGGGCTAAATCGATATGTGCAGACGAATAGGGCAGTGTTCTCAATGTGCCAAGGGTGAGTTGAATGGGTGATTTGATTAGCGCGCCCCGATTGTGTTTTGCCCAGAAAACATCGCTATTTAATACAGTGCGTATCAAGGTTGAAATATCATAATTCGAACCACGAAAAGCTTGTGCCCACTGTTTGATAACGCGCATATCGGGGCGAGCAATACTGACAAACTCATACCACATCTTTGTCGCAATACGTTCTGCAGTGCGTGGGTGTTGTAGTAGTATATTGATGATGTCTTCGCCCTTAAAGTTACCACGTTTCCCCATAAAGGTTTTCACGCCGTTGTCGTGATCGTTTGCTCTAAAAACGAATCGTCCGTTACGGTCATCAATGCCCCAGCCGGTGAATGCGCGGGCTGCTTCGCGCATATCATTTTCTGAATATCTGCCGATGCCTATAGTGAAAAGCTCAAGTAACTCACGTGCAAAATTTTCGTTGGGCTCTTCTTTAGTGCTGACGTACCCATCCAGATATAACAGCATCGCAGGGTCACGAGCGATGTCGTGAATCATTTGCCCAAAGTTGCCAAAGGCATTCTTTCGTAAGTTGAGGTTTTGTTGATACAGCATGCTGGGCTGTGTCGTTTTAGCGATTGAGGATGGAAAATGATTATGCCAAAACAGGGTCATACGTTCTAAAAAAGGCGAGCGAGTTTTTAGTAGGTGGCTTACCCACCATGTTTGCAGTTTTTTGCCTTCATCGCGCGAGATACGTTTAATCATTTTACGACGGCGCATATTACCGCGTAGGCTAACCATCTTGTTCCACGGGCTCATGCCTGGAGGTCGAGGTAAATTGTAGTCTCGATTTTTTAATAGATGTTCAATCGCTTGCTGGCGAGTTAGGTTTTGGAATCGTTGAATTGTTTGCCACTCTGCGCCGATACCCGTGCGTGCAACGAGATGTCGTGCTTCGTTAAAAGTGAGCTTGCCCATTTTTTGCCTCTAATTATGCTGCCTTTAGTTAGGGAGAACCTGATAAAGGTCAATTATTTTTAGCTTGCTAAAT
>CAZSXI010000227.1:0-3838 GCA_964611045.1 uncultured Cocleimonas sp.
GCGGTGTTGAGCCTCAGTCAGAGACTAACTGGCGTTATGCGAATGAATCAGAAGTTGCGCGTATTATCTTCGTTAATAAATTAGACCGTATTGGTGCTGATTTCTTACGTGTTGTAAAACAAGTTAAAGATGTTTTAGGTGCTAACCCATTGGTTATGGTTCTTCCCATCGGTGTAGAAGATGAGTTTACGGGAGTTGTAGACCTTCTCACACGCAAAGCGTGGATATGGGATGGTTCTGATGATCCAACGAACTATGTAATCGAAGACGTACCTGCGGACATGGTTGATATTGTTGAAGAATGGCGCGAAAAGCTAATCGAGACAGCAGTAGAGCTTGACGATGATGCGATGGAGCAATACCTAGAAGGCGAAGAGCCATCTATGGACGTGATCAAAAAGTGTATCCGTACGGGTACACGTGACATGACATTCTTCCCAACTTACACAGGTTCTGCATTTAAAAACAAAGGTATCCAGCTTATTCTTGATGCGGTTGTTGATTACCTTCCTGATCCTACAGAAGTTGACCCTCAACCATTAACGGATGAAGAAGGTGAGCCAACAGGAAAATTTGCAATTGTTGATGTCGATCAGCCATTACGTGCACTAGCGTTTAAAATTATGGATGACCGTTACGGTGCGTTAACCTTTATTCGTGTTTACTCAGGTAAATTAGAAAAAGGCTCGACGATACTTAATTCATATACAGGCAAGACAGAAAGAATCGGTCGTATCGTTGAAATGTCAGCGGATGAGCGAATCGAACTTGATGGCGCTCAGGCGGGTGACATCGTTGCTGTACTTGGTATGAAGAACGTACAAACAGGTCATACATTATGTGACCCTAAAAACCCAGCAATACTTGAGCCAATGGTATTTCCAGAGCCTGTAATCTCAATTGCGGTATCACCAACAGATAAAGGTGGTTCTGAGAAAATGGGTGTGGCGATTGGTAAAATGGTTGCAGAAGATCCTTCTTTCCGTGTTGAAACAGACGAAGACAGTGGCGAGACCATCCTACGTGGAATGGGCGAGTTACACCTCGACATTAAAATCGACATCCTAAAACGTACGCACGGTGTTGATGTTGAAGTAGGTAAGCCACAGGTTGCATACCGCGAAACAATCACATCACTGGTTGAAGACAGCTACACACATAAGAAGCAGTCAGGTGGTTCTGGTCAGTTCGGTAAAATCGACTATATCATTGAGCCTAATGAGCCAGGTGAAGGTTATGCGTTTGAGTCAAAAGTAACGGGTGGTAACGTACCACGCGAATACTGGCCAGCGATTGATAAAGCATTCAAAGGCATGATGGACAACGGTGTGCTTGCTGGATTCCCAGTATTAGACGTTAAAGTAACATTGTTAGACGGCGCATATCACGCGGTTGACTCATCAGCGATGGCATTTGAATTAGCAGCACGTGGCGCTTTCCGCCAGACGTTGCCAAAAGCAGGCGCACAGTTAATCGAGCCAATCATGAAAATTGACGTATTCACACCAGAAGATCACGTTGGTGATGTTATCGGTGATATGAACCGTCGTCGTGGCATGATCAAGTCACAAGAAGCTGGGCCAACAGGCGTACGCATTAAAGTAGATGCGCCACTGTCTGAAATGTTCGGTTACATCGGCGACTTACGTACAATGACTTCAGGTCGTGGTCAATTCTCAATGGAATTCTCACACTACATGCCTTGTCCTAAGAACGTGGCAGAAGAAGTTATTAAAGAAGTTAAAGAAAGAGAAGAAGCTAAGAAGAAAAAGTAGTTCTTTTTTAGTTTTTTTAAAGCCTCGTATTCTTTGGATACGGGGCTTTTTTGTGGGTGCTTATAATAACCGTGAGATAGATAAAGCCTTTTCCATGGGGATGTAGGTTATATTCGTTGCCCAAACTTGATTCGACCAACCAACCGTTACATTGCCCCTTGCCTGAAGCAAAGACTTCACTGGATCGTTCTAGTAACTGCTTCTTCCACATACTGATCTGGTTATGGGCAAGATTATAGCGTTGTGCTATCTCTGCTAGGCTTTGATCACCCTTGATTGCAGCGAGTGCTATTTTAGCTTTAAATTCATGTATATGCGTCTATGAGCGAGGCTAAACAGCGTATTGGCGACTGGATAGAGTACTATAATAGTGAACGTAAACATCAAACCTTGGGAACGATTCCCGTCTTGATGTATGATAAATTTAGTTGCCTAAAACAGGTGGCTTAATGTGTGAAAGTAGTTCTTAGCTAACTGCCCTGATTTTGGGGTACAGCTCTCATAACCCTCCATTTTGTTTTTATACGTTCCATGGATCAGTGTTTTTAACGCCAAGCGCGTACAAAAAAGCAAAAAAAGGGGGAGGTGGGCTTTGATGGCTAATATAAAGTCATACTTTTTGGAAGATAGATCAATAGGGTCATTCGTCGGTTAGTGATTAAAAAATGATGATTATCTGATAGAGTTACAAGCTATAAATAATTAAAATAAACGGTTACAACTAATGAAGAAAATATTTTTAGTGGCTTCTGCCTCATTGTTACTACTGTCATCTTTTGCTCAAGCGGGTCTATATCGTTGGGTTGATGACGCTGGCGAAGTACATTTTTCTGATAAGGTTCCTGTTGCAGCTTCACGTAAAGCTGTTACACAAATGAATAAAAATGGCGTAGTCCAAAAAACGGTTGATCCAGAAGCTGAAGCACTTGCGAAATTAGAATATGAAGCTAATGCAGCAGAACGTGAGAGACTGGAAGCGTTGGAAAGTATTGAGTTAGAAAAATCAGCAATTCTAAAAAAACGTGATGACTTTTTATTATCAACTTATGAAAATAAAAGTGAGATTACAAAATCATTTATTAGCAAAATTAAATTAATGAAAGGTAATGCTACAATTTTAGATACGCAAACGCAGGTATTGGAAAAAAGATTATCCGCGGTGGAAAAGCAATATTCTTCTGCTAGCCGTAGTGATGATGCTAGAAAGGACTCATTGCAGAATAAAATGATCAATATAACGGACACGATAGGTCAATATAAAAAAGCGCTAATGCAGAATGAGGAAGAGAGGATAGTCCTCAGTAAAATTTATAAAGTAGATCTAAATCGTTATATCGAACTAACGCATTAATTAACCACATAAAAGTAATAATAAGTCACATGAACACTATTTCTAAAACTATTGTACTGCTATTGGTAATTATACCTTTATCTCTGCAAGCGGCTTATTATCGCTGGACAGATTCTAAAGGTGAGGTGCATTACTCCAATAGTATTCCTCCTTCTGATTCTCAACTGGGTCATGTTGAGCTAAGCAAAAATGGAATGAAGAAAAAGGAAGTTTATTCATCAAAAAGAAATCGTGAACTGCAGTTACTCGAAATTCAGCAAACTAAACAAAAAAAGATAGACTCAGAAAAGTTAAAGCGAAAAATAATTGAAGAAGCAGAAGATAGTCGTTTGCTTTATATATTCAATAATGAAACAGAACTTACCGAATCATATAATGCTAAGTTAAGGCTGGCTCAGTTAACCATAGATTTATTAAAATCCAGACATAAAGTACAGTCTGACAAGCTTGGAGTACTTGAAAGACGTCTCGAGCGAGCGGGAACAATTCAGCAGACCGAAGCTTTAGAAAAGCAAGTGGATAATATTATTGATAATTTAAAAGTTTATCAGCAAGCAATCACAGAAAATATTGTCGAAAAAGACACGGTACAAAAGAATTATAAAAATACTCTACAACGCTACAAGCGATTAGTGGCAGCTTCACATAATAATTCTAAAAAATAACTATCTCGAATCTAGATAGTTATTCAACAAACCTTGATGAACGTCCT
>CAZSXI010000228.1:0-3781 GCA_964611045.1 uncultured Cocleimonas sp.
AAGTGACCTTTCTGGGGCTTTTTTAATGCTATCAATAAATACAAAAGGGCAAAAACGAGGGGGGGGGTGCTTTAAAATGCTCTAATAAACACTCAGTGAGGCCTCTCGTGCAATAAAGACTAAGTAATAATCTTATAACAGGGCTTATAAGCAATATCACTGGGTAATTTCATGCGATCTTGCGCTACAAATGATTGAAGCAGGGTGTCCATCTTCTTCATGATGTTTTTATCACCACTTATTTGGAATAGCCCATATTTTTCGATAGCACGTATTCCATCATCCTTCACATTTCCTGCAACAATACCTGAGAATGCTCTGCGTAAATTAGCCGCAAGTTTATGTGTCTCTAGCTCTTTGTGTAATTCCAGTTTTGCCATATTTTCATGAGTCGGTTCAAAGATTTCTTGGAATTCAGAGTCAATTTTTAATAACCAATTATAATAATAAGCATCGCTATGCTCGCGACGAAAATCCCTGACTTTCTTCATGCCCTGTTTCATTTTTTTAGCAACCTTTTGTGGGTCGCCAATGATAATTTCATAACGCTTTTGCGCGGCTTCTCCTAAAGTGTCACCGATAAACGTATCTATTTGTTCAAAGTAATCTTTAGATGTTTCAGGAGCAGAAAAAATCAGAGGGAAGGGAATATAGGCATTATCAGGGTGTAATAAAATCCCAAGAATATAGAGGATCTCTTCTGTAGTGCCAGCACCACCAGGAAATACAATGATTCCATGCCCAGTACGCACAAATGCCTCAAGGCGTTTTTCAATGTCAGGTAAGATCACCAAATCATTCACGATTGGATTGGGTGATTCTGCAGCAATGATCCCAGGCTCTGAAATACCTAAATACTGCCCATTTTTTATGCGTTGTTTAGAGTGTCCAAACGTTGCACCTTTCATAGGACCTTTCATAGCTCCTGGGCCACAACCTGTGCATATATCTAATTCACGCAGTCCAAGTTGATAGCCAACTTCCTTAGTGTAGAGATACTCTTTACGTGAAATGGAATGTCCGCCCCAGCAGACAATTAACTGGGGTTTTTCATTGGTGCGTAATACGCCTGCATTCCGCATGATATGAAAAACAGCGTTAGTGATGCCCTCGCTATTTTCTAAATCAAATTTAGGATTCTCTATAATGTCGTTATTGGTGTAGATGATGTCTCGTAGCACCGAAAAAAGGAGCTCATTAATTCCTTGAATCATTTTACCATCGACAAAAGCATCGGCGGGCGCACCTTTGACTTCTAGTTTGATGCCACGATCCTGCTGAATAATTCGAATATCAAAAGATTTATGGCGCTCTAATAGCTCTTTTGCATCGTCGGTGTAATTTCCATGGCTAAGTACTGCCAACGAACATTGGCGAAAAAGTCGATATAAACCAGATTGGCTAGTATCAAGTAGTTTACCCACTTCTAATTGAGACAAAACATTTAAGTGCTGGGTAGGGGTGATGCGGGCATCGATGAGGTTGTTATTCATCAAAATTCCTTTAATATTTATGAGTCCAATTGAGTATTCTATTAGAACATGGTTTATGCCAAACCAACGTAAATATTTTAGTATCTTAGAACTGTAATTTCCGTAAAAAAATAGTAGAATGAACTTTAAGGAAATCTCTTGTCACACAAGAGCAACTATGGGGAAACGCGTGTTTAATTTTTCAGCTGATCGATTACCAGTCACAATCATTCTTTTATTTTCATTAACAGATTTTACGGTTTTTTTTGCAGTAGATAACCTTTGGCTTTTCGTTGTTTATTGGTTATTGATGATTATTCCTAAAGGGGCAATATCAGCTTGGAATCATCACCACCAACACCGTAATACCTTTAAGCAAGCTTGGATGAATCGTATTTTAGAATTCTTCTATGGTGTACATACAGGTGCTACAACTAATCTTTGGGTATTGCATCACAACTTTGGACATCACCGAAATTATCTAGATCAAGATAAAGACCAAAGCCGTTGGAAACGAAAAGACGGCACAGCAAAAAGTATGATTGGCTACTCTCTTGAAGTCGCTGTAACTGCATTTCCACGCGCTTTTGAGGTTGGTAAGGGTTTTCCGAAGCAACAAAAAGACTTTGTTTTATACAGTGGCCTCACCTTTCTTATTTTGGCAGGTTTTGCTTTATATAAACCAGTAGCTACTGTCTTTATTTTTATATTACCCATGATTGTGAGTTTGGTTTATACCTCATGGGCAACTTATGGGCATCATGTTGGGCTTGATACAACGGATGAATTTTCGGCATCTCATAATAATATGTCGAAGTGGTACAACGTCTTCACGGGGAATCTTGGCTATCATACAGCGCATCACCACAAGCAAGGTGTTCACTGGTCCGAGCTTCCTGCATTGCATGAAAAAATAAAAGATAATATTCCGCCAGAATGTTACAACCAATCCTTTTATCAAAAACTAGCCTCTACAAGATAGAATATTTCTGAAAAATAGGGTGATGTGGTCTATAACATCATTGAATCTAATAAGCAGAGAAAGGTGTGGTACCAATGAGTGATTTTCCGACATTAACAGAAATGGGTATTTGTTGTCCTGATGAGATAACACATTACGCTTTAAGTCAAAGTGCTAAAAATAAAGATAGCCTTAAAATTTTTTACAAACGTAAAAAAGGCTCATTTCTCCCTCTTAGAAAAACATTTAAGTTTGGGCGGTCAGCTAAAATGATGGCTGATAAAAATGCAAAATCTGGTTCAATAGAAGTATTTGAAATTTCGCCCTTCTTACAGAAGGCAGTGGCTGAGTTGGATAGTTTGGTGGATAAGCATGACAATGCTGTTGATCTTACAAAATTGCTTTTAAAACGAGTAGACCAACTTGAAAAAGATGTGATTGAGTCAACAAGTGAGATCAGAAGTATTATTAAGTTACTAGAGAAAAGTAACTAAAAAAGAGTAACAAAAGTATCCGCTTCAAATTTTTTTCAAAAAATCACCATCGATAATCAAGAGTTTCACACCGCGTTTGGTAACAGAGCGGTGTGAGCTTAAATCATCTGAAACAATATAGTCATTCCTTCTTTTAAGATGGATGATGTTACCCCTCAAGCTCATTGATTACTTCACCTTTTAGGCAATGAACAATATGACCTTTTTGACACCAATGGTCCGTAACATAACCCGCAGAATATTCTACAATTCTGACACGTAATCCTTCAAGCTGAATGGTTTGCCCCAGAATTTAAGTCGAGGTGCAACACCTGATTCTCCAAGGTGTTCTGTTTTGGGGATGCTTGACCAGTCTATGTTTTGAAAAGGAATGGCTTGAATGGGAATATTTTGGCTTTCCATTAGTTCTAAACTTCTTCTTGTAACTCTTTCAAATACTTAAATAATAGTCGTGATGATTTAGGTGGTTTCTTCTCTTGTGCTTCTTTACTTGCATTACGAACTAATTGCCGTAAGTGCTGACGATCTGCATTAAGAGCGCCTACCAATTCATTTGTCAAATCATTATCACCTGCAATAAGTTTATCGCGCCATGCTTCTAGTTCGTGAAAGGCTTCGGTTTCTTGTTGTGGAGGCAGGGAAATTTTTCTCAGTTGCAGTTGAATGGTTTCGACATCTTCTTCAATCATAATGCCTGATATAAAACGAAGTTGGCGTTGTAGCGCAGCCTTCTTTAGTTTTTTTGCCATGAAGACGGCGTCGTACATTCTTGATGATAAGGTGACTTCATCAAATCGGCTGGGAGCAAGTTCTACCAAGGCTCTGCCTAAATCATGCAATGCCTTCATATCACG
>CAZSXI010000229.1:0-3766 GCA_964611045.1 uncultured Cocleimonas sp.
AAACCCACTAATTAAAGAATACTTAAGGAGCAACACATGGAATGGAATGTTTACCTATCAGGCGAAATTCACACAGACTGGAGAGATAAAATCATTGCAGGCTGTGAGGCGCATAATTTAGCCATTAACTTCTCCTCTGCGGTGACTAACCACGAAGCAAGCGATGCGGCGGGCGACGTATTGGGCAAAGAAGATAACAGCTTTTGGCGCGACCATAAGTCAGCAAAAGTAAATGCGATAAGAATTAAAACCATGCTAGAAAGTTGTGACTTAGCTGTTGTACGCTTTGGGGATAAATACAAACAGTGGAATGCCGCATTTGATGCTGGCTATTGTGCAGCACTCGGTACGCCTTATATTACCCTTCACGATGAAGACATAATTCACCCCTTAAAAGAAGTCGATGGATCAGCCATGGCTTGGGCGACTACACCTGAGCAGGTGGTTGAGGTTTTGAAATATACGCTTTCGCAAAAATAAAATAATACAAAACCCCTAAAAACAGAGGGGGGTGGCAATTTAAAACAACCCTTTTTAGCAAGTTGTTAACCGCCCTGCTTCATTCCCTGAACCAGATTCATGCCTTTAAGTAAGTTCAAAGCTTCATATAGCGGGTAATCTTCTTCTGCTAGGCTGATTTTAGAAGCTTTATCATCTTCTTTTGTTGCTTTGTCTTTTATCTCTGTAACAGCCTCAATCACACCCTCTTCTTTATTTTCACCACTCGGGTTTGAAAGGTGCCCACTTAAATCTGCTTCTGACAATGGCTTTATCTCATCAGCCTCTTTTTTATCGCTGCTTTTGATATCTAAACTCGCAATAACAATATCAGGCACGATGCCTTTGGCTTGGATAGAGCGCCCCAATGGAGTGAAGTACCGGGCGGTGGTGAGTTTTACCGCTGTTGTTTCATCTAGTGGCAAAATCGTTTGCACCGAGCCTTTACCAAACGTTTTCTTGCCGACAATCAATGCACGCTTATGATCTTGCAACGCGCCTGCCACAATCTCTGAGGCTGATGCCGAGCCTTGATTAACCAATACAACTAACGGTGCTCCTTCGAGCAAATCATCGGGCGTTGCGTCATAACGCATGAGCGCATCGGCTACTCTACCCTCGGTGTAAACAATGTTTCCCTTGGTGAGAAAAATATCAGAAACCCCCACTGCCCCTGTTAAAACACCACCGGGATTATCTCTTAAATCTAATACCAGCCCTTTGAGGCTTGCTTTGTTTTCTACTTTTAGTTTTTCGAGCGCTTCTTCTACACCTAAGGTCGTTTTAGATTGAAAGCTGGAGATACGCACGTAACCAAAACCTGCTTCAAGCATGCGTTGCTTAACACTGCTGCTGATAATCACCGCACGAACCAGTGTGAATTTTAAACGCTGACTTTCGCCTTCTCTTACGACTAATAAATCAATCGGCTCACCCGGTTTGCCACGCATAATCTTTACTGCATCATTGATGGACATACCTTTAACAGACTTATCATTTAGACGAACAATTAAATCGCCTGATTTAAGACCTGCTTTTTGTGCAGGGGTATCATCTATGGGAGCAATGACTTTAATGAAGCCATTTTCCATACCAACTTCAATGCCTAATCCACCGTATTCGCCCGATGTGCCTTCGCGTAGCTCGGTAAAGGCTGCTTTGTCGAGATACGCAGAATGAGGGTCTAAACCTGTCAACATACCGCTGATAGCATCGGTGATGAGTTTTTTATCATCAACCTCTTCAACGTAATCTTTTTTAATGCGAGCATAAACTTCTGAGAATTTTTTCAGTTGCATTAACGGTAAGGTTTGGCTATTCGATTTTGCAAAGGCGTTTAAGCTAACGGTTATTGTTAAACCAATAACAGCGCCGAATAATAATCCCGATAACACTGGTTTGTTTATGTGCATACTTTTCTCCACATCATACTTTTGTGTAAATTTATTTAATTCTACTACTGTCGAACAGCTTTTGTTAACGAAACCATTTCGCAGGGTTTTGATGGACAGAACCTTTACTAATCTCAAAATACAGCCCAGGACTTGCTAGTCTACCTGAGTTGCCTACTGCCGCGATAATTTCACCTGCTTTAACCACCTGACCTACTCTTTTATAAACACTGCGATTATAAGCATAGAGACTACGATAGTTTTTATCGTGGCGAATAATAATTACGTAACCATATCCATTTAACCTGCCACTGAATTCTATTTTCCCACGAGCAACCGCGTGTACATTTGTACCGCCCGCAGCTGAGATAATTACCCCGTTCCATTTGATTTTACTGTTTCTGGCGCTACCGTATTTATGCGTTAATTTACCACGCACTGGCCACGATAGTTTGCCTTTCAATGAGGAAAATGCAGTATTAGGAACATAATGCCTACTAACAGATTTAGCAGCTTTTGACTCTTTCCTATTCTTCGCAATAGTTGCTGCAGATTTTGCTTTGGCTCTTTCTATTTCTTCTCTTCTTTGCTTTTGTGCGAGCTTTTTGATAACCCCTCTTAAGCGAGAATCATCTCTTTTGAGTTTAGAGAGTTTTTGCTCTCGCGACCTAACAATCTTACTCTGCTTTTTTAGTAATTTATCTTTTTCGGTTACGGTAGATTTGAGCGCTATTTTTTTCCCACTTTGTATTAATTGTAGTTTTTTCAGCGATGAAGAATCTTTTGCAATTTGCTCTTGGACTTGTTTGATTTTGTTTAGACGTGTTTTAACTTTTTTGATGCGCTTTAAACGATGCTGATTCATATATTCAAAATATTTAACCGTACGGCTAATATCAGAAGGATCATCTTGCTTTAGCAATAAACGCAAATGTGACTGTTTGCCCGAGGTGTACAACGCTTGCATTTGTTGGGCTAGTGCATTTTTCTGCTCGACAGTTTGCTTTTTTAGCTTTTTTTCACGCTTGTTAGATTTTGTTAACTTACTGGTTAAGTGGTTAATACTTTTTTCGGTTTGATGCAAATCACGCGATAACTCATTCAACCTATCTTCTGCAATTCGAACATTTTTTCTCAGTTTTTCAGAAACTGCACGCGAGCTTTGTAAATTGGCATTGGCTGATTTAATCTTTTTTTGTAGATTTGTTTGTTTCTGCTTGGTATTTTCAGCAGACAGCGAAGAACCAGCCAAAACAAATAGCACAAAGAAGAGACTGTATAAAATCTTTATAATCATTCGGATATGATAATTTAGCCCAAAGGTTGAATTATTATTTTTATCGGCAGATATTAACAGCTCACCTGTTAGCTACCTAACTCTATCTTGAAAAGGAAGCCATAACAGTATATTATTGTATTGTTGTTTTATAATATATTGAATAACGAATATATTAATTTTATAGATATAAAAGCGGGTTAAATAGTTTATGAGTGCAAATTTAAAACAGGGTGCTGACGAGAACTGCACATTAGTGAGTGACCTATTAGTTAGAGAAGAAGATGTTGAAACGGCATCACGCTCCCTTAAAGCTATCTCACACCCATTACGCCTAAAAATTCTTTGCGTATTAGGCGAGAATGAAGTTAGCGTCCAAGATATTGTTGAATGTGTTGGTACTTCTCAAAGTAATATTTCACAACATCTAGCTATTTTACGCGATAAAGGCATTCTAGCTTCTCGCAAAGAAGCTAACCGTGTTTTTTACCGCGTAGGTGATGCGCGCACACTTAAATTGATTGGTATGATGCAGGAAGTCTTCTGCTCAGCACGTTAAGTAACTGCATCTACACAACATCCTAAGCGAATAAAAGCTTAG
>CAZSXI010000230.1:0-3765 GCA_964611045.1 uncultured Cocleimonas sp.
ATTTAAAAGCCGATGGAAAGCTATACTTAGTCACCGTAAATGGCTTGCGCCAGTATATGAAACGTAACTTAAAAGAGATATTTGGTAACTATAAAAAGTTAAAGCAAGGTAAGGCCTATACCATTCACTTAGCAATAAAAGACTAAAATGCGTGCAGATGACAAGCTCACTTTTTTATTGTGGTTGTAACTCATAAATTTATAGTGGGTAATTATGAACAAAGACACTGGAGGAATGCGAAACGACCTTTTATCGTTCTGTTCGCTAAGTAGTTAGTCGCCCCTGAAGAATTCTCAAGTCACTGATATTCAAATATAAAACTTAATTTATGGTAAAATAATTTGCAAGAAAAAGCCCCTGTTTTCACAAAACCTTGCAAATTATGAAACCAAAACAGCCAAACAATCATCCAGATCTATTTCGCTCTCAGTTGTCTCAAATCATCAAACTTTCTCATCCTCTTTGTCGGTTAGCGGCAAAAATAAATTGGGATAGACTTGAACAAAAGACCGATACCCTTTACACCGAAGGTGTCGGTCAACCCCGTCCGCCTGATGGTCGGTTTACACTACCTCAAATAGGCCTTTGATGAGAGTGATGAAACCGTCGTCGAACGTTGGGTAGAGAATCCTTACTGGCAATATTCTTGTGGTTACGATTTCCTACAACATGAACTCCCTTGTGATTCTACTTCTCTTACACGATGGCGCAATCGTGTGGGTGAAGCTTGTACGAGAAGCCCAAAAACAGGGTATCAGACTCAGGCAAACCTACCGTTTTGTGGGTAAGAAAGCCTTCATCATGCAAGGTCGTTATGCCAGCGCAAGACAGATGAAACGTGCTGCAAAACAAACACGTAAACTCAAAACCTATCTGGGGCGAGTAAGGCGTGATATTGAACGCAAAAGTCCGTCGAATAAAGCAGCGATGCAAAACTTGTTGGTCATGGCAAAGCGTCTGCTCAAGCAACAACGCCATGACAAGAACAAGCTTTACAGTCTTCATGAACTCGAAGTAAAGTGCATTGCCAAAGGAAAAATACACAAACCTTATGAATTTGGTCAAAAAGCCTCTTTTATTACCACCTCAACGGGCAATTGGGTAATTCTACTTTTCTTTACGCCAGCAATAATGGCTTTTGCATAGACGGCTTGCTTACTTTCAAAATGCGCATAGAAAGCACCTCTCGTTAAACCTGCATTTTTCATCAAATCATCAATTGATATTCTAAGTCAATAAACAAGCAATGAAGTTGTGGCTATTGTGTAAAGTTTGGCAAATACAGGTGAACTAAAAGATTCTGGGTGTATCATATTTATTATGAATAAATTTCTAATAGTGATAAGTACGCTTTTAATAACATCAATACCGTCGTTTACAAGCGCAGATTTAAACCTCGAACTCCCCGATTTAAATTTACCTGATTTGGGGGGGCAGGCTGGTATAACAGTAGCTTCACTCTCTGAAAGAGAAACGGGGCTGAAGATATTGCGTAAGTTAAGAAGTAGCGGGAATATTATCGAAGACCCTGAGCTTAATACTTGGATACGCTCAGTAGGTAATCGCTTAACAGCCAATGCACCACAATCGCCAACCCCTTTTTATTTTGTGATATCACGTGATCAGTCGGTGAATGCATTTGCCACTTTAGGGGGCGTAATTGTTGTGAATGCAGGATTGATTTTACGAACAGAATCAGAAAGTGAATTGGCCGCGGTTCTGGCGCATGAAACGGCACATGTTACGCAACGCCACATTCCTAGAATGATCAAAAAAGCAGAAGGTAATAAATTTGCCAGTGGTGCAGCATTATTGGCAGGAATTCTTGCAAGTACTAAAGACCCACAGGCTGGACAGGCAATTATTAATATCTCACTAGCAACAATGGCGCATAAGCAATTATCTTTTGGGCGTGAAGCAGAAAGCGAGGCTGATCGTGTTGGTCTACGGATACTTGCAAGATCAGGGTTTGATCCAAAAGGGATGCCGTCATTTTTGGCAAAGCTAGAGCAATTTGGCGATAGCCAGAATGCAGATGTTAGAGAGTTCTTGCAAAGTCATCCGCTAACGCTAAAACGCGTGAGTGATACACGGGAAAGGGCAAAAAGATTTGGCGTATATAAGAATAAAAATAATCTCCTTTATTCTTATATGAAGGAAAAAACCCGTACGTTATCTAAATCAAATAGCAAAGCACCGGATAAAAACAATGCAAAAATAAAGGCTTATTCAACAGCATTAAAGCTGGCGCAGCGTAATAACATTCAAGGTGCGCTTAAAACCATTGGTACAAAAAGTAATGCAATACCTGAAGCTATATTGATAGGTGACCTCCTTAATAAGCAACGTCGTTATAAAGAGACCTTGGCGGTTTTAGCTCCGTTACTTGAGATTTATTTGGGCAATGAAGCATTATCTATTTTGGCTGCGCAAGCTTATCTTTCTGTTGGGCAGTATGACAAAGCATGGGCTATCTTGAACGGTATTAGCGTGTCCGAACAAACTAGCTTAGAGTTTTTTGAGGCTAAACAGGAGGTTGCCCGATTGACAGGGCATAGATCTGAAGCGTATCGAGCAGCTGCTGAAAAAAACATACGCATGGGAAACTATAGATCGGCGATTTCTTTATTGCGGCAGGCGATAAAATTACCAGGTTCGAGTACGCGTGAGTTATTACAAATGCAAAGACTCTTGGAGCAAATTAAAAATAAAAAAGGATAATTGAATTATTTTTGTATAAAAGGCCCAGTTAAGCGGAGAATAGGCATGTCAAAATTCATAATCTAGGCTATATAAGAATATCATTACGTGCTTAAATTCTTATATGCTATTGATTTTAAAGTATTTTTTGCAAGCTAAACTTTTATGGGATATGCTGGCACTCCAGATTTGCAATAAATAAGAATATTGTTTCTTTTCTTATAACTAATATAAATCTGCTTATAAATAATATTATATTTTAGGAGGTCAATATGCGAAGAGGTTTTCGCGTTGTGTCAGTAGCAGTTTCTGCATTGGCAATAGTAGGAACCATAGGTTTCTCTTCTGTAGTTATTGCAGAAGAGAAAAAGATGACTGGCAAAGAGCTTTCTTTCGATAGAAAGAAAGGTAACTGTTTGGCTTGTCATGTTATCGCTGGGGGAGAACAAGGTGGGAACATTGGTCCACCATTAGTTGTGATGAAGGCTCGTTTTCCCGATAGAGCAGTATTACGCGCACAGATTGCTGATGCACGAATAAAAAACCCTGATTCAATTATGCTTCCTTTTGAACCCCACGGCATTATGTCTACAGAAGAAGTCGACTTGGTCGTAGATTTTATTCACGGTCTTTAGATCAAACTTTTTCACATCAATTATAATTAAACGTTTAGAGGAATTTTCAATGAAACGTAGAAGTTTTTTAAAAAGTACGGTTGTAGCAAGCGCTGCAATTAGCACAGGCATTTTAAGCACTAATACTGCTTTTGCTGCCGCACACGGAGATGACATCACAAAAGCTAAGTCAGTTGACGAAGTTTTAAAGATGCTTGGCGCAACGGGCGCTACTGAGTCTGCAGATATCAAAATTAAAGCCCCAGAAATTGCAGAGAATGGTGCTGTTGTTCCTGTAGGAATCACATCAAACATTGAGGGAACAACTGAAATTGTTTCATTAACGGCTGCTAACCCAACACCATTTGGTGCAAGGTACATTGTTGGTGAAAGTACAGTACCTGCTGTTAAGTCTCGTTTTAAAATGGGAAAAACAACAGATGTAATCGTA
>CAZSXI010000231.1:0-3746 GCA_964611045.1 uncultured Cocleimonas sp.
ATTTCTAGTATTTCAGCCATCTTCCCTAGTGAAACGACACCCATTTTATAAAGCTCTACAGCGACTGCTTTTTTAAGACCTAAAGAAAAAAAATCTTCGTTCAATGGAAGTGTTATTCCTATAGGCTTGCCGTGTTTAGTAACAAAAACAGACTCACCATTCTCAAGGTGCTTTGTCATATTGGATGGATTGTTCTTTAAATCTCTGATGGCTACCGATTGCATTTTAATATTCTCTATAAAATAGTTTTACTACGTTTTGAGGGAACATTATATCATGAGTGCTTACCTACGTCACATCCCCACCCTCAACAGGCTTATGCACAATCAAATGGCTAACATCAACTTGGTCACCATACCTTTCTTTGATTGCTTCTATCGCGTGAATGCGTTTTCCAAAGAAGTGATTTTCACCGATTACGTCGTATAAGCCCGAGCGTTTTAGTGCGTCTTCTACTTTAAATTTTGTACGGGTTATGCAAAATTCTATGCCAGCTTCTTCCAAACGCTCAGACATATGACTGAGCATTTCTTCGCCCGTCACGTCGATTTGGTCTACGGCTTCTAAATCTAGTACCAGCACTTTTAGTTTGGGTTTGTCGGCAACGGCGTTGAGTAGTTTTCTTTCTAAGTAGCCTGCATTTGCAAAATATAAGTCGCCGTCATAACGATAAAATGCCACCGTTTCGCTGGTCTCTAAATTGAATATTTTGGCATCTCTAAACGTACCATCTTCATTGAGCGAGACTTCGGCAAAGTGTGGTTTCATGGTGCGAAATAGATAAAATGCGATTGATAATGCGATGCCAATAAAAATCCCCCATTCAAGATGAGGCGCAAAATAGAGTGTCGATAAAAATACCGTTAAGGCGACAAAACCATCGTGTGGGTTAACTCGCCATGCGTGTTTAAAGGGCTGAAAATGTATCATGCCGATAACGGCAACGATGATGATGGCAGCAAGCGTTGCGACAGGTAAATGATATAGCAACGGCGTTAAAAACAATAAAGTGATCGCTACAATAATGCCTGACACAATTGCGGTAAAACCTGTTCTTGCGCCTGCATCATAAGCAACGGCAGTACGTGAGAATGAACCCGATACGGCATAACCTTGTGTGACACCTGCCACTAAATTTGCCAAGCCTTTGCCGACCATTTCTTGATCGGCTGACAAGTGTTGTCGTGTTTTTGAGGCAATGGCTTTAGCGATTGAAAATGCCTCAACAAAACTTAATAGGGCAATCATCAGAGCAGGCAGCAAAAGAGCAGATATATGTTCTGTGGGTATGCTAGGGAATATAAAAGAAGGTAAACCGCTTTGAATATCAGCAACTATTTTCCCGCCCATTTTATCAAAACCAATCAGCCACGAGGTTAAAATGGTAATGACAACGGTGAGTAAAATACCCGGCACTTTGGGCGTGAACTTTTTAAAACCAACCAATAACAATAGAGAAAACGCGCTCATTAATAAGGTTGGAATATGGGTTTTCTCTGGTATTGCGACAACGAGATTCCACAGTGTTTCGTATAAGTGATTCCCTGATTCTGTATCAATGCCAAGGATTTTTCCCAGCTGTAGGCTACTGATAACCACAGCAGCAGCATTGGTAAACCCAATGATCACGGGATGCGACAGAAAATCGACCATTACCCCAAGGCGTAATAAGCCTAAAACGACTTGAATGATGCCAGCCATGATCGCCAACATGGCGGCATAAATAATGTACTGCTCCACACTTAAATTAAGTGGGATCAACGCCGCCGCCGTCATTAACGAAATAATCGCAACAGGACCATTTTGCAGTTGTCGAGAAGAGCCAAATAATGCAGCAACAATGGGTACTAAAAAAGCGGCATACAAACCTGCTTGAGGAGGTAATCCTGCTAGTTGGGCATAGGCCATAGATTGGGGGATGACTACAAGCGCAACCGTGATGCCTGCAATAATATCGGCCTTGAGGATTTCAGGATTTTTTAATTCACCCATCCAATCAAGGAATGGAATAAAACGACTTTTAGCATCGTGAAGTAGTAGTGCCAGATAATCCTTCATTTTATTCCTTGTTATGAATTAAGCATTTATGTTTGCCTTACTGATGGCAACTTCTACATTCCATTGCCAAACTTTTCTGTCTGCGTTACACCGCTCTCCCTGACTTGTTTTAAAGCAATCGAATATTCACGTAATTGCGCTAACGTCCATTCAATACGTTCTTTAAAATAGGCATCTGCGTCGGTGTTGTTATCGTTAGGATCATCATTAAGCACGGTTTCGACATGGCGAATGATGAGATGCTCGGGCATATAACAAAGTTTGTTGTTTTTATAACTGCTCATGCGTAATTCTGCGACAGGATATGAGCCACCATCAGCCGATGATACGCCTACGATTAGTGCGGGTTTATGCGAAAGTTCGTGCTTCCACATGAGAAAAAAGTTTTTTAATGCCGCGGGTACTTGTCCGTGATATTCAGGGGCGATAATAACGAAGCCATCGCAGCTATGAAGTTGTTCAGAAAGAGGGTCGAGTATCGTTTTCCATTTTTCATCGCCTTCCCAAATACTTTCATCCCAGAGCGGTAACGGGTTTCCTGCAAGGCTGAACAGCCATGCTTCATCTGCAATGTTATTATCGAGTAAAGATCGTTCAATATGCTTTGCAACCTTGATGCTTTGTGAGTTTTGTCGATGGCTACCGCTGATGATGCCTATTTTCATGGTGTATTCCTGTCTAGTAATGTCAAAAGTATAAACTAATTAGTCCACCCCCCCTGTTTTTTGCCGTTTTGTATTTGTTTTGGGTGATAAACTAAGCTTAATTCACTCTATTTAGCGTTTTTTAAGATATTTAAAACCATGAAAATCCAATTTAATAACAGTTATGCCAAGCTTTCGGGCGATTTTTATAGCCAGACGAATCCCACACCTGTTGAAAAGCCTGAGTTGATTAAATTCAATCAAAAATTGGCAGAAGATTTGGGCTTAACCGGCATAAATGCCGATGGTTTAGATGCACTTAATGTATTTGCAGGCAATCAAATTGCCGAAGGCTCAGAGCCAATCGCGATGGCGTACGCAGGGCATCAGTTTGGTGGTTTTTCACCTCGATTGGGCGATGGTCGTGCGATTCTATTGGGCGAAATCGTTAGCCCTGAGGGAATCCGTTATGATTTTCAGTTAAAAGGCTCTGGGCCGACACCTTGGTCACGGGGTGGTGATGGTCGCTCGGCGCTTGGACCTGTTATTCGTGAATACTTAGTCAGTGAAGCAATGGCAAAACTAGGGGTGCCAACAACGCGCGCACTGGCGGCGGTAACAACGGGTGAAGAGGTTGCGCGCAATACGCTTGTGCCTGGTGGAATACTTACACGACTTGCCACAGGTTTTGTACGCGTGGGTACGTTTCAATATTTTTCGTCTCAAGGTAATGAAGAGGCAATCAAGCAATTAGCAGATTATGAAATTGCACGTCATTACCCTGAGGTAAAAGACGCGAGCAATTCTTATGTGGCATTTTTTGAAGCGGTGGTTGATCGACAAGCAAAGCTGATCGCCAAGTGGATGTCTCTTGGTTTTATTCACGGCGTGATGAATACCGATAATATGTCGATAGTGGGTGAGACGATTGATTATGGTCCTTGTGCGTTTATGGACGAGTTCTCGCATAATCGTGTTTACAGTTCAGTAGACCGTCACGCGCGGTATGCCTATAGCAATCAGCCCAAAATAGGGCAGTGGAAT
>CAZSXI010000232.1:0-3726 GCA_964611045.1 uncultured Cocleimonas sp.
TATTTTCAGTGATTTTAAAGGTATCAAAATCTACTTTTTGAATATCACACTGGATGCCCGTTAGTTTACGAGAAAGTTTTATAATGTCTTGGTGTTCTTCGATTAGGTTTTGGATTCGAGCTGCACCCCGAATCTGCATGGATGATATTTCAGAGATGGAGTTGAGTAGATTCTCAATATTATCAAATCGTCTTAGTAGTTTTCCTGCTGTTGACATGCCAACGTAAGGCACGCCTGGAATATTGTCTGATTTATCTCCTGCTAAGGCGAGTTGATCTGCTATTTGGCGGGGTTTCGCTTTAAATCGCTTGGTGATTTTTTTTGTGTCTAATTTTTCACCACGATCATATTCCCACCAGTGATCATGTTTATGAACGAGTTGGGCAAGGTCTTTGTCAGCGGTAATAAAATTCACCGCGATAGCGTGTTTGCGCAACGTTTTTGCCCATGTGCCGATAAGGTCATCAGCCTCATAATGCAGGCTAGCATCTTCGTGAATACCCAAAGCACGTATGAATTGTCGGCAGAGCTTGAATTGATAACGCAAAGATTCAGGAGCAGGACGACGATTGGCTTTGTATTCGGGGTAGATTTCCTTGCGGTGTGAAGTTTGCAGGCTTTCATCAAAACCAAAGGCAACCAGCTCGGGCTTTTCGACTGATAACAAACGGTAGGCGAAGTCGATAAAACCCAATACCGCATTGATGGGCTTGCCGTTAATATCAACAAGGTCATCAGGGCGGGTATACCATGCTTTGAAAACGTAAATACTCGAATCAATCAGCCATGCTGTTTTTTGCGGTTCAACATTATCTTCAACGATATCGTCCATCAGCACGGTCTTTTATCAACATCGGCGCATATACAATAAAGAAAACCAAAAATCACCTCATGGGCGTGCCAACTGATAAAGGGGAAATTATTAGGTAGAATGTTTTTCCCTAAGGTGAAAATAAACAACCAGAGAATCATTGAAACAACCGCAAAAGAGAGTGCAGCAAAAAAGAATGGGCGAAAACCGAGGTGTGAAAATGCGGTTTTCCTGTGTATTTAGGTTCACTATTTAGCATAGGGACATTGTAACCAACTATTGCTGGTCATGTAATTGATTAGAATCATCCGTTAATCTTGAAACTATGAAGGTTTATAGTTATTTGCTTAGTTTGTGAGCAGTTATGCCAAATAATATTGCGATGAATAAAAATAACACACGTTTCTACGAAATAGATTTTTTGCGCTTTGTTGCTGCAGTTGCTGTAGTGCTTTTTCATTATATGTTTCGTGGCTATGCCGAAGGTGGTTACAACCCCATTTCGTATGCCCCTTTTGATCAGTATGCACAATATGGCTACTTGGGCGTCCACTTGTTTTTTATGATTAGCGGTTTTGTGATTTTACTCACTGCTATGAAACGAGATGTTGCTCAGTTTGTTATCTCACGTATCGTGCGTTTATACCCTGCTTTTTGGGCGGGTGTGACTTTTACCGCTTTGATGATTGTCTTTTTTGGCGGAGAGCTATTTTCTGTTTCTTTCCCTCAGTATTTATCTAATTTAAGCATGATTGATGGGTATTTGGGTGTTGAACCGATTGATGGTGTCTATTGGACGTTACTCGTCGAAATAAAATTTTATGCCTTAATATTTGGTGTTTTACTGATCAAAAGAATACAAAATATTGACTGGTTCTTAGCCGCATGGCTGGCCATTTCTCTCATTGATGTTGTGATGCCCTTACCTAAACTCGTTCAATTTTTTCTGTTTCCTGAGTGGGCATCCTATTTTGTGAGTGGTGCTTTGTTTTATCTCATGAAACTAAATGGGGTTAAAATACGTTACATCGTTTTGCTTGTTGTTTCTTTTGGCTTATCGCTATTTTATGTGAATCAAGAGGTGGCTACGCTCAGCCAATTCTACAATACGGATTTTAATGTCATGATTCCTTTAGGCATCGTTTCTCTTTTTTACCTGATCTTTGTTTTGATTATTGCTAACAAGCTGACCTTCTTTAGAGCGACTTGGGTGCTTAAAATCGGTGCATTAACTTATCCATTGTATCTAATTCATCAAAACGTAGGATTTATGTTATTCACTACTTATAATGGTGTGGTTAATAAATATGGTTTGCTAGTTGCTGTATTTACATTTGTATTGCTGGTAGCGTGGCTTATCCATCAGTTGATCGAGAAAAACCTTAGTGCGGTATTAAAGCGCTGGCTTGATAAAGTGGAGTTTAAGGCTAAAGCAATTTTAAATTAAGATCCCGCTAGTCTGAGTTTTCTTGTGATAAAACCGTGATATAGATATAGTTAAATCACCCAAGAAAACAATAATAATAAAAAAATAAAGGCAAACCCATGAAAAAGGCTCTCCCCATTGTTGTGCTCTGCGCAGCAGCAATCTTAACGACAATGTTTCTCAATGGCTGTGGTGAAAAAACAGTAGCAGAGACAGTACCTGTTCAAAAACATCTAGCGAGTTTTTTATCACTCCATAATCAGTTCTGCGAGAAAAAATATAGCTCTTCTGATTCCCTTAGAAAAGAGTTAGAAGAAGCACCAATTCTTCAATTAGCAAAAGATTTTGAAGGTGTTTACGAAGTGCTAATTTCTGATATCAGCTTTGCGGTTTCTCCAGAAGAAGATGGCTGTACAACCGATGTTATGTTGCAATCAGATGGTGAACAGTTATTTACGTTTGAAGATATTAATAGGGCACTAATTAATAGCGGCTACATTGAAACCGGTGAGCCAGTTTCTCGTAAAGACATTGGAACAGATCAGTCTGAGCTTACGATTATCGAGAAGAAATACATTTCTCCAACGGGTGAATTAACAACGCTTGATTTTCCACTGGAAAAAATGGACAAATACTACATGACACTGTTTGCTGAAAAATTTACACAAGCAAGCAAAGAGAGCAAAGATAAAATGCTTAAATCTTTGAGAATGGCTACGCTTTAATACAACAGATTTTTATAAATTATAAAAACTTTTAGGGTTGCTTCGGCAACCCTTTTGTCATTAACGGCTTCATCGTTGTTAGCAAGCTCCCAAACAAGCTATTATTAGTTTTTTCTTCTTTTGCGAGTAGCTGCTTCATGTGTTCGCGTTGTGTAGGCTTTGCAAAACAAGCAGGGCAATTTTCTGCAATTACGGGTAAGTTATTTATTAGGGCAAACTCAGCGAGCATTTTTTCTCGCGCATATGCTAGAGGACGAATAATTCTCAAATCACCATCATCGTTGGTGTAATGTGCTTTCATGGTTTTTAATTTACCGCCATGGAATGCCGACATCAAAAAACTTTCAGCTAAATCATCTAAATGTTGCCCCAACACTAAAACATTGCAGCCATGTTTACGCGCAGTGGTATACATCACGCCACGCTTTATTCGTGAGCAAAACGAGCAGTAGGAATCGCCGTCCATATGGTTATCTGCCATTTCTAAAATAGGCTCTTTGGCATAATAATAGTCGACGTTGATCGATTTTAAATAGGGGATAAGAGGAGAAGGGTCAAAATCGTCAGATTGCGGATCAACTGTCATCGCGGCAAGCTCAAAGCGTATAGGGGCATGGCGCTGAAAATGTAGCAGAATGTGTAATAGGCTTAGAGAATCCTTTCCGCCTGATAGGCCCAACAACAATCTATCACCATCACGAATCATGGAAAAATCGCTAATGGCTTTGCCAGCGAGGTGTCGAAGTTTTTTTGGAATTTCCATG
>CAZSXI010000233.1:0-3713 GCA_964611045.1 uncultured Cocleimonas sp.
AGTGATTTAAGCTAGAAATATCGGTCGATATGTGGCGTTTTGCAAGTGCCTCTTATTTATAAGTTAAAGAAGGAGGTAGTGTCAGTGAGAGGCAATTTTTTTGTCTGATTAATGCGTTATGGTTTGGCTAATACTTCTTTAAGATTACAAACCAAATACAAAACAGCAAAAAACAGGGGGGGTGGGCAGGGCTAACGCATTAAAAGTAACCAAATTTGTAGGTTCGTTAAAGTTTGGTGTATTAAAATCCGTTCTTGAGTAATTTTACGTGCCCTTCGACAGGCTCAGGGTACTGCAATGGAGTTCTACAGAGGAAATAGCAGATCCCTGAGCTTGTCGAAGGGTTCGTGCAGGATTCTAATACTATAAATCATTGATTATTAGCATCTTTTTAATGCGTTAGCCATGGGGGGGTGGGCTTGTAAATAGGCTGTTTAAGGCACTTTATATTTGCCACCCCCCTTGTTTTTTGCTGCTTTGTATTTGTTTGTTAGATGGTTAAGGTAGCTGTTTACGATTAAGTGGGTTTTTAGTGGATGAGATTATGGATGTTCTAGTTTTTATCCTAATTTTTAATTTTTCTATATTACTTTAAATCAGATAAATAAGTTCTTGAACTGCCAGTCTAATAGATGAATTAATTTTATCAATATCATTTCTTATTGCATTAAATAAGCACTTTCTGATAAACCAAGTTAAAATAACAAAATGAAAGAAACCATCAAAATCAACCTCCTACTATTCATCACCCTAACAATCCTAAGCGCCTGCTCGCAAACACCGCCAAACTCTAAACCAATTATAAAAAATTCAACCGCTAATTATGAAATTGGCAAAGCCTCCTATTACGCAGATAAATACCAAGGCAGACAAACCGCGAATGGTGAACGCTTTAACCAAAACGCACGAACAGCCGCGCATAAAACTTTAGCATTTGGCACGTGGGTAAAAGTGACGAATCGTAGCAATGGTAAAAGTGTGGTGGTGAGAATCAATGATCGTGGTTCTTTTGTAAAAGGTCGGATTATTGACTTATCGAAATCGGCATTTAGCGCAATTGCGAATCGGCGCTTAGGCGTGGTTGAGGTTGTTATAAAGGTTGTGAAGATTCTTCGGTAGAAAAGCATTAGATGAGAACAATTCAAAAATAATACATCTACTTGAATAAATATACTTATAAAGATATAATAGATCACTGTAGATTCCGAGAGCAATAATAAATGAAAGACATAGCATTTATAGGTAGCTCTCTAAAAGCTTTAAGGGATTTTCCTGAAACGGCACGTAGTGATGCTGGTTATGCCTTGAGGGAAGTTCAAAAAGACAATGAGCCACCCGATTGGAAGCCAATGTCAAGTATTGGGACAGGTGTAAAAGAAATACGCACTAAAGACGCACAGGGTATTTTTAGGGTCATTTATGTTGTTAAGTATTTGGATAGGGTAAACGTTTTACACGCCTTCCAAAAGAAAACACAGAAGACGACTAAAAAGGATATTGATCTAGCTAAACAACGATTAAAGTTAGTATTGGAGGAAGTTAAAAATGTCGAATGAACTATTTAATGATGTGTTTGATGCACTAGAGGAAGATCCTGTTAGGCGTGAAAATTTAAAGTTACGATCTCAGTTAATGAGTGAGATTAATTCAAAAATTAACGAAGGTAGAAAAACCCAAAAAGAATTAGCACAATTATTAAAAACCACACAACCTAGAGTATCGGCATTAAGAAAAGGAAAAGTTAGTAGTTTTCGTTTAGATATGTTGTTTGATTTTTCAGTACGGTTAGGATTAAATATTTCTTTAAAGGTTGCTGCTTAATCTTTTGCCAATATTTCTTTAATTTTCGCAACAATAATCTTAATACCATCTTCAATTTTATCTTCGGTCAAAGAAGAAAATCCTAATCTAAAATATTGGCAATTTTCTACTTGTGGATAGAATAAAACCCCGCTTGGTTCAATCAACACACCTTCTTGTAATAGTTCTTCGGCGAGTTCTTTAGAGTCCAAACCATCAGGGCCTTTTACCCAGATAGATGAACCTCCGTAATGTGAAAACTGGGCAGCACCCGGCATATATTTATCGAGTTGTTTTTGCATCTCGATTGAGCGCTCATGCAATATGGAACTCAATTTTCGGGTTAATGAATCGTGATAACCGCGTTGTAAAAAGCGCGCAATGATAAATTGATTATTGCTAGGTGGATGCCTCAGCATCAGGCGACGCAACACACGCGCCTCATCGATAAAGGCTTTTGGCGCGACCATAAATCCCATGCGTATACCGGGCGCTAAGGTTTTTGAAATACTACCAATATAAATAATACGCCCTTCGCTGTCTTGGCTTTTAAGTGCGGGGATAGGGCGACCTTGATAGTTTAGCTCTGCCTCATAATCATCCTCGATAATAACGAAATCTTTTTCATTGGCTTTGTCTAATAATGCCCTTCGACGTGATTCTGATAGGGTGACAGTCGTTGGATACTGATGGCTGGGCGTTACATACACGCAATCACAGTCATCTAGCTTTTCATTAACGACTAAACCCTCACTGTCTATTTCAATCCCTTTGAGCTTGTCTGTGAGTGTTAGAAAAGTATTTCTAGCATCCACATAGCCGGGATTTTCGATACCCACGGTTTTGTCTTTGTTGATGAGTAATTGTGCGGCAAGAAAAATGGCGTGTTGTGCACCGAGCGTGACCAATATTTCGTCAGAGTTAGAAAAAATGCCTCGGCGTGGTAATAGCTTATTGTGAATTTGATCAACCAAGGCAGGGTTATCTTGATCAATATGATCACCCGCCCATTCATAAATAGCAGAGATGCTCGATGCATCACGACAGCATTCGCGCCAATCAGGAATGGGAAAAATCACCTTATCGTATTGACCGTATAAAAAGGGGTAAGGGAATTGTTGCCAATTCTCTGGTTTTTTTATGTACTGAAAATCGCTGGGTGTGGTGCAAAAGCGATTATCCCAATCTAGCTTGGAATACTGATCAGCATCGCTGTTGCTTGCACGGTCTTTTTCATCGGTAATGACATAACCATCGAGCACATTTTTACACACATAAAAACCACTGCGTTCGCGTGATTCTATAAAGCCTTCGTCGATAAGATTTTGATAGGCGAGTACCACGGTGTTGCGTGAAACTTTTAACTGATGTGCCAATTTACGACCTGAAGGTACGGGGCTTCCAGGTTGGATGTGATGATTCATAGTCGCGGACACCATCATTTCTTGAATCCGAGATTGTAGAGTGCCCGAAGCGCGATTAGGTAGCTGGAACAGGTATTCAGTCAATAGAGTAGTCTCGGTTTATATTTGTATATTTCTTCGAGTATAGTCATGATTTTGGACTTTATTATTTTTTATTTTCACGGAGTAAATTAATGCATTTTATGTACTATATTTAGGTTTAAGAATATGTCAGTTTTAAGACAGGAAATATGCGCGAACAAAAAAATAATAACAAAATCTTCTCAAATAATTATGATGTGATTATTATCGGCACAGGCGTGGTTGGTTGCGCAATAGCAAGACAATTCACATTGGAAGGTGCATCGGTTCTGGCACTTGAAAAAGGCACGGATATTTTAGATGGCGCAAGCAAAGGCAATAGCGCGATTTTGCATACGGGCTTTGACGCACCGACAGACTCTGTCGAACACGCTTGCATCGTTGCAGGCTATCAAGAATATTTGAATA
>CAZSXI010000234.1:0-1062 GCA_964611045.1 uncultured Cocleimonas sp.
ATTATTCCTCCACGTGAGCAGTTTGCTAACCTTCGACAGTTAGTTGATGATGCACCGAGTTATAAGGCAAAAGCAGAAGAAGTGACAGCGGCAATCACGCGTTTATCATCGGCTATTAAAAAACAAGATGGTGGAATTGAAGATCTAGGAAAAGGGATTTTAGAAGATATCAATCAAGAGAAAATTCGCTCGGATGAAGCAGGAGTGCTTCGCTCAACGGTTAAAAAACTAACAACAGTTGTGAATAAATGTCAGCGAGAAATAGATGTGAATAATATTTCTATCGGGCTTTTGGAGCGCGCTGCTGTCAGCTCAATTGCTTTATTTAATAAAAATATTGCTGAAATATCTGCCAATACCTTGCCTAAATTTACCGAAGGGCGCTATAGCGAAGTCAGTATTGCTGAAGACTTGAGCGTAAAAGTGTATTCAGATAATAAAAAAGATTATATGGATTTTGATGAAATTTCATCAGGCACACAACGCCAAATCATGCTGGCATTGCGCATGGCAATGTCAGAAGAATTAGCAATCAATACTGGTAATAAAGAGCAATTTATATTCTTGGATGAGCCATTTGCATTTTTCGATCAAGAACGTACACAATCAACCTTAAGAGCACTGCCAGATGTGAGTGAAGTTATTTCGCAGGTTTGGGTTGTGTCGCAGGAGTTTCCTGCTGAAGTGCAGGTTGCTAAAGCAATAATCTGTCCGTTGGAGAGTGCAGAATTATTAGTCTGATTTTTTTTCATACAGCGTTTTTAGCAGAGAACTGTAGAGGTAGTGAATACTCCGTCATTGTGGCGAATGCCGCAATCCATGTTTGCAACGGCTCTAATGCATAAATGGGTACTGGCATTCGCCAGTATGACAAGTCTTATGATACATTTTTTGCTAGATGAGAGTTTCAGGAGTCCAGCTTAGGCTGGGAAATCTCTTTTAATACGAAGCAATCAATCTACCCAGAACAATCATAGCTTGTTCAAGTTGTTCCTTCGTCGCCTTGCCATAATTAATCCGTACAAAATTCTTATACTGCCCACTCACCGAAAATAACGGCCC
>CAZSXI010000234.1:1162-3668 GCA_964611045.1 uncultured Cocleimonas sp.
GTTGCCCCAGCCATGCTGCTGCTAACTTTTAGTTGAGTAACTTGGCTTAACCATTGCCCCGGAATTGCCCAGCCGATACGCAAACCGGGTGATAACGATTTTGAAAGTGATGAACATAACAATACATTGCTGGCATCGCCTTCTTCGTCAAAAGCTTTGATTGCTTTGGGGCGTTGCGTGCCATAGGTGAGTTCTGAATAAATATCGTCTTCAATAATGGCAATGTCTTTTTGTTTGAGAATCTGGCGAAGCTTTTGTTTATTTTCGTCGCTCATACAGTAACCGAGCGGGTTACTAAAGTTAGGTGTTAAAATACAGGCACTGACTTCCCATTCACGCAATGCAAGTTCTAACGCAGATAAACTAATACCATCTTTAGTATCGGTTGGGATTTCTAAAGCTTTTAAACCCAGAGATTCTATCGCCTTGAGCGTGCCAAAATAACTTGGAGATTCGACCAATACCGTATCGCCAGGTTTTGTGACGGCACGTATGCAAAGTGTCATTGCCTCTTGGCATCCTGTGGTAATAATGATCTCATCAGGATGTACTTTTACGCCCGCATTGATCATGCGCCGTGCAATTTGCCTGCGTAGATTCTTATTGCCCGGTGGTGGATCATAATCTGCGATACTGCCGACCCCGTTTGCATCTTCACGAATGATTTTAGTCATAATTCGATTGAGCTGTTTGACCGAGGCTACATCCGTATTGGGAGGTGCAGTGCCTAATTGAATAAGATTTTTATCTTGTGAGAGCTGCAATAAAGTAACCGCAAGGCTATCTAAATTAACTTCAGAAGGATGCACCAAGGGTTGGCTAATTTCAGGTGGTTTACTCGGTTGATATTGAGGTCGAACATAAAAACCAGATTGCGGGCGAGGCTCAATTAACATTTGATCCTGCAATAACTCATAACCACGAATCACAGTCGAGATACTCAAGCCCATTTCATTCGCGCATTGACGAACCGAGGGCGTTTTTTCACCTGTTTTTAATAAACCTGAGCTTATTTGGTCACTAATATGATCAGCAACTTGTTGATAGCGTGTTGTCATCGTAAATTAACCTAAGTTCTCTGTTTTTATTGATTAGTTTTTAAGCCCACCTCCCCCTTTTTATGCTGATTTGTACTAAAAAATCGTACAAATCAGCATAAAAAAGGGGGGGGTGGCTAAGTGAAATTGATGTTTTCACGTGTGGTTTTACCTATTCAGATGAAAAAACTACAGCTTGTAACAAAATATAAAGTACAGTTTATGTTTTTTATAACTGTACTGCATCAATTTATATAAATTGAATCTGTATATTAATATGACATGAAGTTATAGTCATTGGCAAGTAATAGAAAAATAAAGAAGACGGAAACATGAGTGAGTTGGCAGAACAAAAACAAATAAACCAAGGGCTATTATTGGGCTTAATGGGCGTTTTAGTCTTCTCTTTTACTTTGCCCGTTACCCGTTTGATTGTTCCGTATATGGATCCAATATTTCTAGGATTAGGGCGTTCTGTGATTGCAGGAACGGTGGCAGCCATTATTTTATTGGTTCTAAAGCAACCGATACCTACCATGAGACAAGCGGGTTTGTTATTGCTTACGGCCTGTGGTGTTGTTTGGGGTTTTCCAATTTTATCAGCTCTAGGTATGCAGACAGTCCCAGCATCTCACGGAAGTGTTGTGAGTGGTTTATTGCCATTACTAACGGCAATATTTGCAACAATGATTACCAAAGAACTCCCCAGTATGGGCTTTTGGATTACCGCTTTTGTGGGTGCGTTATTGATTATTAGTTTTTCTTTTTTAAAAGGAGGCGCTGAGATTAATACGGGGCATTTATACCTTATCGGCTCTAGTATTATTGGTGGTATGGGCTATGCCTTTGGCGGAAAAGTATCTAAAGAAATAGGTGGTTGGCAGGTTATTTGTTGGGCGTTAGTGCTGTCATCCCCAATTACATTCACAGGTGCTTGGATGCTAAAGCCCGATGATTTCTTTAGTTTTCCAAGCTATGTTTATTCCAGTTTTTTGTACTTGGCATTAGCCAGCCAGTTATTCGGGTTTTTCTTTTGGAATAGAGGGCTAGTTTTAGGTGGCATCGCACGTGTAAGCCAAATTCAACTGCTTCAACCTTTTTTAAGCATTATTGCAGCGATTATTATTTTAGGCGAAAGTGTAGATGCAATGACTTATAGTTTCGCCTTAGCCGTTGTTTTAACTATTGCGGTGAGTCGTAAAATGGCAGTAAAAGTTAAAGAGTCTTAAAGTTTTTGTTAAAAATGAGATTATGAGAAAGGTGAACAACGATGAAAATATACCAAGTAGATGCATTTACCAACGAAAAATTCAAAGGCAATCCTGCTGCAGTATGTGTCTTACCAGATGATGAGGGTGCTGATGAGCAATGGATGCAATCTGTAGCATTGGAAATGAATCTTTCTGAGACGGCTTTTGTTTACAAAACGGCAAAAAAAGAGGGGGGTGGATATTCATTAAGGTGGTTTA
>CAZSXI010000235.1:0-3663 GCA_964611045.1 uncultured Cocleimonas sp.
AAAAATATCCGTTTCACCCGTAGGTTAATCGGATATTTTTGGGATGTTCTGTGAAATCAAAGACTTGTGCACTATTCGTTTTTCTATCTGGGGATCTGGGAAGTATATCGATTGTAATTACCACGGTGTTTGTCTTGATTATTGTAATCAACGAATAGAATTTGTACACTTTTGAAAACCACAAAATAAAATGGAAAACCCATGACACAATTATTTGATAAAGCCATCGAACGTTACGATGCCGCTAACAGCAAAGACCCTAATATGGTTGCTGACGAAAATGGCAACGATGCACCCAAAGAACTGATCTACTCTCATCGCATGGTAGATATGATCAACCGCTATTTGCCAGAAGCAGACGAGGTTGCCAAACTTTCTGTTGCCGCACAACATATACAACGCTGGACATCACCGCGCAGCGATTACCCGATGAATCGTAAAGGTTATCACCAATGGCGCACTCGTCTTTATGGCTACCACGCAGAAACTGCCACTGCCATCTTAGAAGAAGTTGGCTACGATGAAGAAACGATTGCGCGCGTAAAGCTTGCGATTGGTAAAAAAGACTTAAAAAATAATAAAGATACTCAAATATTAGAAGATGTTGCCGCATTGACGTTTATTGAACACTACATGACGGCAATGTATGAAAACTTTCCTCAGTATGATGAAGAAAAATGGATTGATATTATTATTCGCACATGGAAAAAAATGTCAGCCGATGCACAGGCGTTTGCATTGTCTGGTGACTTGAAATTACCTGCTGATTTAGTGCCCGTTATTCAAAAAGCGCTTGCTAAGGCTGGGTAGACTCTGCCCGAACCCTTCGACAGGCTCAGGGATCTGCTACGCCTTTTTGAGAACACCATTGCAGCACCCTGAGCCTGTCGAAGGGCACGAGAAATCACCTTTTGGCTCTATGTTTTATTAAAAACCGTTGAATTTATACTTTTTAAGACGGTAGCCCTTGTCCACCCCCCCTTTTTGCCGTTCTGTGACGCTTTTTCCTGCTATTCCCCCGTTATCTGTCTCTATTTCATCGATTACGACCACTAATGAAGCTGGACTCTTGCCTAAAACATCAACCAACAACTGGGTCGCACCTTCTTTGGTTATTTTAATATTTACGTATGGCATAGCTAAAAACCATCTTAAAATCTTTTCAAAATGACCTGATAAGTCTCAGGGCTGGTCAGCGTATCTACAAATTGACTGGCATCAGGGGTGAAAAACCACAGCAGAATACTAAGAGCCACAATCACGACACTGCTTATCTTCTCTTTAAAATCAAACAGCTTTAATGCAGTACCAAATGATCGTTTAAGCCGATGCCCCATAAAATCCACGCTATAAATTTCATCTAATACCAAGTGTAGGATAAATCCGAGAAAAATAAATAAGCCAACTAACCAAGAAATGAAAGGTGTTTTGTTAAAAAAATGAAAACTAATCGCTGTCGTCACAAAACAAAAAAGTAGTGCTGCCGCTATCGAATGAATTGACCCACGATGTACCGTAAAATTTTGAAATAATGCCCAAATGGGGAAACGTACGAATAAATAAATTCCTATTCCTGCGCCCCATAATTCAATAATCGAAAGATGGTTTTCCGCAGAAAACACCCAGAGAAATGCCACAACAATACCTAAGAGTGAAAAGAGAATTCGGCTTGGGTGTGAATAATGCAAATCAATATCAGGGAGAATCCCACCGATTACACCGATTGATGCTAACAATATTGCATCTTTTGCATCTACAAAACCTACTTGAAGGCAGAGTGTTGCGAGCATACCTGAACCAACTGCAGCTACGCCTAAGTGTGTGTTGAAATTTGCCATTTATTTCCCCTCTAGCCTTCTACCCCCTCCCTAGCCCTCCCCCTGCTAGGGAGATGGGACAGAAACAGCTAGATTTTTATGATTGTTACTATTTTACTTCTATACTTACGCCATTCATAGAGAGAATAAAATATGCCATCCGTCACCACTATTCACGATTTACAGCGCTTATTCAAAAAGCGCGTGCCTAAAATGTTTCACGATTATGTGCATTCTGGCTCATGGACAGAAAGCACTTATCGCGCCAATGAAACTGATTTTAAGAAGATCAAATTTCGCCAACGTGTTGCGGTAGATATGAGTAATCGCTCGCTCGAAACCACCATGATCGGGCAAAAAGTCAGTATGCCTGTTGCCATTGCTCCCACAGGTTTAACAGGTATGTTGTATGCAGATGGTGAAATGCTCGGCGCGATGGCCGCAGAAGAAATGGGTGTGCCATTTACCTTATCAACCATGAGCGTTTGCTCAATTGAGGATGTTGCCAGTGTTACAAAAAAACCTTTTTGGTTTCAGCTTTATGTGATGAAAGATCGTGGTTTTGTTGAAAATTTGATTGAGCGCGCAAAGGCGGCAAACTGTTCTGCGCTTGTTCTTACGCTTGATTTACAAATCCTTGGGCAGCGCCATAAAGACATTAAAAATGGCTTATCTGTACCGCCCAAAATGACACCATCTCAAATTTATAATATGGCAATAAAACCACGTTGGTGCATGAATATGCTCACGACTAAACGCCACAGCTTTCGAAATATTGAAGGTCATGTAAAAGATGCGACTGATTTATCATCCTTAAGTGTTTGGACGCAAAAACAGTTTGAAGATAAATTATCTTGGGATGACATTGCATGGATAAAACAGAAATGGGGTCGCCCACTGATCTTAAAAGGTATTTTGGATGTAGAAGATGCAAAGCTCGCGGTAAAATCTGGCGCAGATGCCATCATTGTTTCTAATCATGGTGGGCGGCAATTGGACGGTGCGCGCTCATCCATTTCTGTCTTACCTGAAATTGTAGATGCCGTGGGTGATCAAATAGAAGTCCACATGGATGGTGGGATCCGCTCGGGGCAGGATGTACTAAAAGCGGTCTCTCTCGGTGCAAAGGGTGTTTATATCGGCAGGCCATTTCTCTATGGTTTAGGCGCAATGGGGCAAAAAGGTGTGACAACGGCGTTAGAAATTATTCGTAATGAGATGGATATCAGTATGGCTTTTTGTGGGGAACGTAAAATAACTCAAATGAATAGAAGTAAATTATTTTTAAAATGAACTATTTATACAACTTTACTACCAAGATATATCGCTCGCCTTATGTGCATGTAAATCTTTGAATATACACTTAAATAATAATCCATGAAAAACCAAAAAAAAGAAATAATTCCTAAAAATATTGAACTCTTAATAAGACTAGAAGCTCAACATAAAGAGTTAATGCTAAAGTACAAAGAAATACTGAATACCGTAAAACAAAAACAGTATTTAGCACTACGAGTTGCTTTAAATGAGTTTACTGAGTTAATTACAAACCACTTTATAGCCGAACGTGAGCTTTATATGTATTTAGAGCTCGTAGTTAGTAATAGTGATGGCACTTATAATGCGACACGAGCTGAAATGAAAGATATTGCCCTTTCCATCCGTTCCGTTCTTAACTTTTATATAAATATACCCGTTACTAATGAAACAGCCGATAAGTTCATAGCTGATTTTGGAATATTAGGAAAGGATCTCTTGGGTAGAATGCGCTTTGAAGAAACTCATTTATTCAGTGATTATCAAAAATACGGAATATAACTAATCTTATAATCTTATAATCTTATAA
>CAZSXI010000236.1:0-3663 GCA_964611045.1 uncultured Cocleimonas sp.
TGGGAGCAAGTTCTACCAAGGCTCTGCCTAAATCATGCAATGCCTTCATATCACGTTTCAATTGTGTTTTATTCGGGCGCTCACTGTAAGGCTCGCCGGTGTGCGGGTTAATGGTTTCAAGTTGGTAGGAATTATCAGTCATAGCTTTTAGTTATTAATTCAGAATTATTCGTTCAAGAATCTTTATTTAGGTTTCAGTTCAATTATCCAGATTGGGTAACACGTTAATATTGATAGCAGTATGCCATAATTTCTTCATGGAATTGTGATGTTGCTTATCGGTGCTACTGTTATAGAAGGTTAGCGTACTGTTTTTATCTTCGTCATTCTTTTCTGCTTCTATTTTTGCTTCTAGGTTATTTTGATTTAATATTCGCTTTAATTGTTCTGCGACAGGCTTGCCTGTTTCTAAAATTTCAATATCAGCCCCAATAATTTTTCGAATTGCAGGCAATAAAAAAGGGTAGTGGGTACAGCCTAAAATGAGCGCGTCCACACCTTGCTCTAAGAGTGGCGGTATAAATTGGTTGAGCAGTGCTTCGGTATCGGGGTGGTCAAGCTTACTAGCTTCAACTTGTTCAACCAAACCAGGACAAGCTTGCGCGAGAACTTTTTTATCGTTGGCATAGCGCTCAGTCAAGCCGAGTAGACGCTCGCTATCAATCGTACGTTGTGTAGCAAGCACGCCAATGATCCCATTTTTACTTAATTGTGCTGCGGGTTTAATCGCAGGCTCTAGCCCAATGATGGGCACATCCATCGTCGAGCGCAATTGTGTGGCAGCTTCTGCAGTAGCGGTGTTACAGGCAACAACAATAGCTTTAACGCCTTGGTCGAGTAAAAAATCAGCAATTGTTTGAGAGCGCTCACGCACATATTTTGCAGTACGATCACCATAAGGTGCGTGAGCAGAATCTCCCACGTAAATAAGATTCTCATGGGGGAGAAGTTGATGAATTTCTTTTAGAACAGAAAGCCCCCCAATACCTGAATCAAAGATTCCGATGGGACAATCATCCCCGTGGTTGCCCAGAGTATTTAAATTCATGGTTTGATTGTACAAAACATCGGGCCGAGTGGAGCGAGACAACCGCTTTGTTTTTTAAAGCTGACCTGTGGAGCGAAATTACAAATCGAGTCAAAAGAGGGGGGGTGGACTAATAAAATAGTAGTTCTATTAGTCCACCCCCCCTCTTTTTTACTCATTTCATTCGCCCTACGGGTAGTCGTCGCTATCGCTCCAACATTGTCTCGCTGTACTCGGCTGCCGTTTTGTAATTGAAACAGGCTATTTACCACGTAAATAATTAATCATCGCATTATATTTAGGGCTTCGAGTGCCCGCTTTTTCAAGCATTGGGAAGTAATTACGATCATCAATTGCTGCGATACCATTAAAATGCATTAATAACCCACCGCCAGCACGGTTCCATGCTCTTAGGTATTTAGTATAAGCATTTCCCATTTGAGGGTGGCGATTTGCATTGGCAAATAAGCGGAATACTTTTGGGTCACGAATAGCATGAGGTCTATCTACACGCAGTAAATGTTGCCCACCTTCGTAGGCAAGCAGTTTTACGCCATATTTTCTTGCGAGTGCTACGTTCTTTTTTACTCGCTCTTCGACAGCATTTTCAATGGCACCACCCGCTACTTTATCTTTAGCCAAACCACCCGACATGATCTCTCTAAAGAGTTGGTTTAGACCCGCATTGCCCTGATTAGCCCAACGCTTAACCAATTCACGGTTTTCGATACGCGCGATATAATCACCAAAGTAGGGAGCAACTGCATAAGCATCAAATGATTTATAACAGTTACCGCCAGCGAGAGGGCAAGTCATCAACTCTTCACCCATTTTAGGCGCAGAACCGTAAGCTGAAACTACACAAACAGCACGCTTACCAAGTGTTTGCTTGAAGATATTACACATTTCCTTACTGCGTTTAGCATTGTAATTAAGCGCTAAGAACAAACGACGTGTACCCGGGTTTTTAATTTCAGCTTTACCGCGTGGCCAAAGCTTCAAACCTTGTTGTGCTGCATAGTGTGTTGCAGGGTACATTGAATTCCAAACTTCATTAGAGTATTCAACATACACTTTTTGGCGGGGATTTAAACGTGCTTTAACCGTCTGGGCAAAGCTACGCATAAAGCTATCCGTTGCTTTGTGTGGCATCGAAAACCAGGGATCTGCTTGTGCCGTATTGGCTAAGTCAATCATTGTTTCAACGGGCATACCTGCATTGCCATTGAAGAATGCCGACTGTGGTGTTGCACGGTCACGCCAATGTGCAAGATTAGTATCTTTAGTGTTTTGCCAAGGCATAAAACGAATTGAATTAAAAGGACGCACACTTTGTAAATAATCTTGGTTAAACGCTTGGCGCGTATAAGTACCAGCATACTTTTGAGGAATCACTTTAATATTACGAATATAGTTTTTAGGGTTAATACGTGTGATGTGTAAACGTAAGTTACGTTTAGCCGAGCGAAGATTAAAATCGATTCGCCCCGGAACTTGACGAATGATCTGAACATCACCTAATACTTTAATATCAGCATCGCCTTGGTAGCTTACAAAGTGTTGTCCTACAGGGAAGTTATCGGGCAAATCCCAGATTGCATTGATTGATGTAAAGGTAGGGCGCTCACCACGTGCTGGTAGTCGAGTTGGCCAGCCGTTGCTATCAACCGAAACTTTCTCAGTTTCGTGCGTATTAAATGAAGTTTTACGTGAGCATCCCGGGTCAATTGGGCGATTACGTTGCCAATCAAATTCACATGAAGTTATCCAACCACGTGAAGTTTTAAAAATATCACTAAAAGGGTTTGAAGAGACTAAATGATGTAAACCACTGGTGTTATAGCCCAGTTTATTACCGGGAGCAGCTTGGGAAGTTGTGCCTAAAATAATAAAAGAAACAGCAAACAGTATTTTATTGATTAGCTTCATATTATCCATTCAATCCTTTGATTTTAAATAATTATTTATAAGATTGGCTATTACCAATTCTTGTTCTGATGATGACTTTACCAATGCTTTAACAACACCTTTTAGATCCTCCGTAGATTTATTTTGCCCGATTTTAACCTTTCCTTCTATCTCTTGCACGCTTATCTCAAAACCCACAATAGCGTTTAGCATTTTATCGGGGTAGTTATCTTTAGGTTTCCACGGGGTTTCTTGCCCATGCTCATATTTGTCAGTTAAATCCTCAAGGAGTTCCCTTGTTAGTTCAGGATCATCGAATGTTCTAGCAGACCCATAGACTTGTACAGAGACATAGTTCCATGTGGGTACACCAGCCTTTTCATACCATGACGGAGAAATGTAACAGTGTGGTCCCTGAAAAGTTACTAATACTTGAGCATTGCTTTCAAGGTGTTTCCATTGAGGATTGGTCTTGGCAAAGTGAGCCGTTAACATTATTTGATCATCTTTTTGTGCTATTAAAAAGGGTAGCTGTGTCGCAACAGGTCTGCTGTTTTCATCGCTAGTAATTAGCGTAGCAAAGGCATTTTCTTGCATAATTTTAAGGAGTATTGCAGGGTTGTCTTCTTTAAAAGCAGAGATGATGTGCATATTTATACTCTAGTATGAATTTGGTGATACGCTTTATTATAGCGCTTATCATTTTTTTAAAAATGTACAGTGGTTGG
>CAZSXI010000237.1:0-3636 GCA_964611045.1 uncultured Cocleimonas sp.
AAACATCAACTACCTCGTAAGGTGTTTTTGAAAAATTTAATAAAGAACGAACTTTGGAACAGAAGGGGCAGCCTTGGAATTGGTAAAGTGTGATCATGTTAATCTCGGTAAACAGGTTTTTCTTCTACAAAACAGCAAAAAACAGGGGGGGTGGACTATTAAATATACAATTGTTGGTGCTTAAAACAAGTATAAATATCAATTTTTTGACTTAAATATTATTTTTGGCGTTGTCTGACTACTTCGTACAAGCATACACCTGTCGCAACTGAAACGTTCAAGCTAGAAATTTTCCCAGCCATGGGGATAGAAATCAATTCATCACAATGCTCTTCAGTCAATCGGCGTAAGCCTTTGCCTTCTGCACCCATTACAATCGCCGTAGGTGTTTTAAAGTTTTGTTGATACACATCACCTTGTGCTTTATCGCTTGTACCAATAAACCAAACGCCCAATTTTTTGATTTTTTCCATGGTACGAACAAGATTGGTGACTTGAATAAAAGGCACGGTTTCAGCCGCGCCTGATGCAACCTTGCGAGCCGCTGGTGTTAGCCCAACCGCATTGTCTTTAGGTGCGATAACCGCGAGTACGCCAGCGCCTTCTGCGGTACGTAAACATGCGCCAAGGTTGTGCGGATCAGTTACACCATCAAGCACTAACAATAGCGGTGTGCCTTCGTGTGCATCTAATAAATTAAGTAGATCATCTTCGGTATAACTGGCAGGCGCATTATATTCAGCCACTACGCCTTGGTGCTGGTGTGTTTTTGCCAGCTTATCCAGCATTTTCATATCAACACGATGAGAGATCAGTCCGCGCTTTTCAGCATGATGGATGAGTTCTTTAACGCGTTGGTTTTTTTTGTTTTCAGCAATCCAAACCTGCTCGATATTGTCTGGGTCATTCTTCAGAGCAGATTCAACTGCGTGAATACCATTGATGAGTGTTTTCATAGTTTGTGTAAAAGAATTTTTGCCCCAGAATCCACTGAAAGACACGGAAAAAGTAAAAATTAACAGTTTTTCTTTCGTGTTATTCGTGCTTTTCGTGGAAATCTTTAAATTCTTTTATTTTTCCTTCCGTGTTTTCAGTGGATTATTCGGCTTACGCCTCACCCTAAAGGGTAGTCGTCGCTATCGCTCCAACATTGTCTCGCTATGCTCGGCTCCGTGGCAAAATTATTTCTTTTGTTTTTTCTTATCTTTCTTTTTACCTTTCTTCTTCTTACGAGGAGGTCTCTCATCCTCGCCTGTATCAGGAAGGGTGAAATCAATCTTACGATCATCCAAGTCAACACGTGCCACAACAATCTCAATGCTGTCACCCATACGATAAGCGTTGCCTGAGTTCTCGCCCTTCATTTCGTGGCGTGCGGCATCAAAGTGGTAGTAATCGCTCTTTAATGCGGTGACGTGTACCAAGCCTTCAACATAAATTTCATCAAGCTCTACAAATAAACCAAAGCCCGTTACGGTCGTAATGACACCTGTAAAGGTTTCGCCTACCTTATCTTGCATATACTCGGCTTTTAGCCATGCCATTACATCACGGCTGGCATCGTCGGCACGTCGTTCGCATTGCGAGCAATGCTCACCCAATGCTTTCATTTGCGGATAATCGTAGTAATAATCTTCGGCACTACCGTTTTGAATCACGTATAAAATCGCGCGGTGTACCAATAAATCAGGGTAGCGACGAATCGGAGAAGTGAAATGCGCGTAATGCTCGCGTGACAAACCAAAGTGACGGGTGTTTTCAGGATTCTTTTCATCAACAGGTAGGTATTGAGCGCGCGTCATCGAGCGTAGCATGACCGTTTGGATCAGATGTGCGTCAGGCCTTTCTTTAACGCTGTTGAGTAGTGTTGCGTAGTCAATCGGTTGTGGCTTTTCGCCTCCACCTAGTTTTAGACCTAAACCATTTAAGAATTCGTGAACTTTAGCGAGTTTTTCGGTATTTGGACCATCATGCACACGATGCAATGCAGGAATTTTATGACGCTTTAAGAAATGCGCGGCACACATATTTGCCGTCACCATGCACTCTTCGATAATCTTGTGCGCATCGTTACGAATCGTAGGTTTGATGCTTTCTATTTTGCGATCATCACTAAAGATAACTTGCGTTTCAGTCGTCTCAAAATCAATCGAGCCACGCTCGTCACGCGCTTTGCGTAATACTTTGTAGAGCGAATATAAATCGTCTAAATGATCAACAACCTCTGCATATTCTTTGCGTAGCTTCTTATCGTTATCAACCACCATCGCTGCCATTTTGGTATAAGTCAGGCGCGCTGAAGAATGCATCACCGCACTCATAAACTGATATGCCACCATGTGACCTTCAGGATTGATGGTTGCTTCACACACCATACATAAACGATCTACGTTAGGATTTAACGAACATAAACCATTAGAGATTTTCTCAGGTAGCATTGGGATAACTTCAGCTGGGAAGTAAACCGAAGTGGCGCGATTCCAAGCCTCATCATCCAGCGCACTACCGACAGGCACATAATGTGAAACATCGGCGATGGCGACGGTGAGTTTCCAGTTTCCGTCTTCATCTTTTTCACAATAGACCGCATCGTCAAAATCGCGTGAGTCTTCGCCGTCGATTGTTACCAAAGGCATTTTGCGTAAATCTACACGGTGTTCTATGTCTTCTGCTAAAACTTCGTCGCTTAAAGCTTCGCTTTCTTTAATGGTGTCGGCTGGCCAAACGTGGGGTAAATCGTGTGAGCGTAGGGCAATATCAATTTCCATACCCGGCGCCATGTGATCACCCAGTACATCTGAAATCTTTCCGATCGCTTGATGGCGAGGCGTTGGGTATTCAACAATACTCACAACCACGATTTGTCCATCTTCGGCATCGTTCGCATTTTCAGGTGGTACTAAAATATCTTGTGCGATGCGTGAATTATCGGGGGTTACAAAACCCAAGCCGCCTTCTACAAAATAACGCCCAACGACGGATTCTGTATTGTGCTCAAGAATCTCAACAATCGCGCCTTCACGACGGCCTCTGCGATCAAGGCCTGTTACTGAAGCCAGCACCACATCACCGTGCATAACTTTGCGCATTTGCTTGCCGTGCAGGTATAAATCATCACTGCCATCTTCGGGCAATAAAAAGCCGAAACCATCGGGATGACCAGAAACGCGTCCCTTAACTAAATCAGATTTAGAAACAGGCACATATTCTTTACTGCGATTAAATAAAATTTGACCGTCACGCTCCATAGCGCGTAGGCGATACTTCATAGGGTCAAGGTCTTCGGGGTCATCTAAACCAAGCTTGTCGGCTAATTCGCGAAAGCTGATAGGAGCGCCATTTTTCTCCATTACCTCAAGCATTAACTCTCGGCTAGGAATAGGGCGACCGTATTTTTTGGCCTCGCGTGCTTTATGTGGATCTTTGTATTTACTCATGGGCGCGTATTCTACTCTAATAACGTAATGCCCACCCCCCCTTTTTTTCGATGTTTTGTAGCTTATTTGTTTTTAAATGTTACTTAAAGAGAACCTGATCAAGTCCAATTATTTTTAGCTTGCTAAATCTGCCGATATTTCCCCCGAAGATCGGCGCAATAGAATGACTATTACGTCTCACTTCGTGAAAAATAGCGAC
>CAZSXI010000238.1:0-3633 GCA_964611045.1 uncultured Cocleimonas sp.
CATTTCAGGTGGTGGGCATTCGTATATCTCGTTTGGCTCAGTACCAATCACAAAGGGTAAAACTTCGCCTTCACCACAAGATGGGTTGTGCAATAAACCCGTCATGGTATTTACTTTAAAAAACTTCACATTTCTAGGTCGCTTAGGTTTAAAAGGCTTGGTGGGAATAAGCTTCATTAAATCCCCCCAAACACGTAACGCACCTGCTGAACCTGTGAAGCCTGTAGGTTTATTATCATCACGCCCTACCCAAACAGAAACAACGTGTTGCCCTGTAAAACCTGCAAACCAACTATCTACATTTTTATTGGTTGTGCCTGTTTTCCCCGCGGCATTTTTCCACGCAGGCAAGGCATGTTTTAAATATTGCGCTGTGCCTTCTTTGGTGATTTTATTCATCGCATGAGTTAATAGATAAACGGATTCTTCACTCACCACCTGTTTTACTTGAAGCGGGTAACGCTTAAGCGCCTTACCATACGAATTCATTACACTACGAATTGCCGTTAATGGTGTGTAAGTACCGCCAGCCGCAATGGTTTGGTAAACCTGCTGAACTTCCATCGGCGATAACTCAAGCGCACCTAACAATAATGATGGGTTTGTTTGTATTTCTTTTTGTAAACCTAAAGCCTGTAATTTATTGATGACTTTATCAAGCCCCATGGTGATACCAATACGCACCGTTGGTGTATTAATCGAATGAACAAGTGCACTTTCAAATGACACCATGCCTTGGTCTTTACCACTATAGTTTTTAGGTTCCCATATTTTAGTTTTTGAAAGTCTTACCGTTACAGGGCCAGCATCTACGGGTGTTGCTAAGCTGTATAACTTTTCCTCAAGCGCAGCCAAATAAACCACAGGTTTTATAAGAGAACCAATCTGTCTAGAAGCATTTAACGCTCGATTAAAGCCCGCAAATCGTGCATCACGCCCACCAACTACCGCTAGAATTTCTGCACCCTGAACACTACTCACCACCATCGCTCCGTTGAGCTTGTCTTTTTTCATGCGTTTGGATTTTTCTAACTTTGTAATGCGTTTATTTAAAACTTCCTCTGCCTGAATCTGTATAACAGGATCCATCGCCGTAAAAATCAATAAGCCTTCTGAGCGCAAGTCTTCTTCATTGTAATCACGCTGTAATTGCTTGCGCACCAATTCTAAATAAGAGGGAAACGGGCTAACACTGGGTGGTGCATTAACTGTCACGCCCAGAGGCTTTGACTTAAGCCCTGTAATCTCTTTCTTATCGAGCACCCCCTCTCTAGCCATAATATCGAGAACTAAATTACGGCGCTCTATTGCACGCTTAGGGAATCGACGTGGATTGTAATAAGAGGCACCTTTAGTCACACCAATCAGCAAAGCTATTTGCTCAGGCTTTAGCTCTTTAATCGGTTTATTAAAATAGAATTGTGATGCCAGACCAAAACCATGCACCGCACGTTGTTTGTTTTGCCCAAGAAAAATCTCATTCATATACGCTTCGAGAATCTCTTCTTTACTGTAGTGCACCTCTAACAACATCGCCATAATTGCTTCATTAGCTTTGCGTTTGTAGCTTTGCTCATTGGTTAAAAAGAAGTTTTTAACCAGCTGTTGCGTTAGGGTACTACCACCCTGCACTTTTCGACCCGCTTTGGCATTCGCGATCACTGCGCGCACGATAGATTTGGGGTTCACACCAAAGTGGTCGTAATATTTTTTATCTTCAACGGCTATTAAACCTTTAACTAACAAGGGTGAAACATCATCTAACTTCACCAGCACACGATCTTCATTATGGTGCGGATAGAAATTACCAATTAATACCGGCTCTAAGCGCATTAACGTTAATGGTTCACTGCTCTCAGTATTTTCTAGTTTAACAATTTTATCTTTTTTGACTTGAATAAGAATTCGACGTGATATTTCTTGATCTTCTGCAAACTTAAAACCACGCGTTTGCACATGAAAAGTATTTTTATCGCGTTTAAATTGCCCTGTGCCAACTAAATGCGTTACAAAACTATAATTAAGTAATTGAAGTTCTTTTTGTAGATCATCTGCTTTGAGGCTTTGACCTTCATATAATTCTAAAGGACGTGCGAATACACGCGCAGGCAATGCCCAACGTTTACCTTCAAACTGACTACGGACTAATTCGTCTTGTTGTAAGACGTAGGCTGCAGCAAATAACGAGCCAACGACAATACCAATCAATAAGGCAATGCGGGTTACTCGCCAAAAACCACCGAGGATACTCCCTATAATGCCAAAAAACATCCTAATCGGTGACTTCTTCTTAGGGCTTTCAGGCGTTTCTTCTGCCTTTACGTTAGAAACCTCTTCACTTGTCAGTGTCTCAGACGCATTCTTATCACCCACAGCGTTCTCATCAGAAGTAACAATATCTGCTACTTCATCCATTTCATCTGCATTCAGTGGTTGATCTTTTTTATCCGACATTTTATTCGAGAAATACCCCATTAGCTCGTGCGACGAATTCTACAATAGAAGAGACCTTTTCACGAGAAATATGACGCATATTTTTCTCTCGCCATACTCTCCTGCAAAGATATCCATGAAACAATCTTATGGCTTTTATTATGCAATTTATTGTTACATCTTTTATGCAAAAAATGTGCAGGTTTTCAGGAAAGTATTTGATGCCATTCAGCATAGAGTCAACAACCAAGCCGTATAGTTCCCTATAGGAAGGTCTGAATAAGTCCAATAAATTCTGGCAACGCCAAGTTTCCAAGTTCGAGACATTGATTTCAAGCATAGTCATTCTATGGTTTAAATCAATAACGAAGAAATTGGGAACTTGGCTAAGCCCCGATAGGGCTGACTTACAAGGCATCACCTCCGTTGTTAAAAATTTTCCGAAGGGAGCGACCATTCTGAAAATTTATGCCTAGGATTTGATGCCTTGTAAGCCAGCAGAATTTTATGGGACTTAATCAGAACTTCCTATATTGAACCCTTTTCGCGCTATAGGGTCATAATGAATAACAACAATAATACGGGCTAACCCAATGAAAAAAATAAATTATTATGCTTCGATTATCATTCCAGCACTTTTTATGACTGCTTGTTCGCAACAGTCATATAAAACATCAAACCATCGTGCGCCTGCTATCCAAAGTTCGCAACAAAATAGTCAAGTCACTCAGTTACCCCAACAATCACCTATCCACCCAGCTAGACTTCAGATGATTAAAATCGCCCAAAGCACTATTGGCGTACCCTACAAATGGGGTGGAAATAGCCCTCAACGTGGTTTTGATTGTAGTGGACTAATGAGCTATGTACACAAAAATGCACTAGGGCTAAAAATTCCACGTACTGCAGCACAACAACGCGACAATAGCCGTACTATTAACTATGCACAGCTACAGCCTGGTGACATGCTATTTTTTAAGACAGGTAAGAAAACCAACCATGTTGGCGTATATATTGGAAATCGCAAGTTCATCCATGCGCCATCAGGTGGCAAACGGGTAAAAATTGCCAGCATGGATTCACCCTACTGGTTTAAGCGTTTTGTTAAGTTTGGGACTTATCTATAATTTAAGCATGCTCAGTTTCGAACCACTCAACAAATTCAGCAAGATGTCCTTCAAATTCACTTTGTGACTCACA
>CAZSXI010000239.1:0-3613 GCA_964611045.1 uncultured Cocleimonas sp.
TTTAAGTGATGATGCAATTTATTGTATGGCTTAATTTTTTTGACAAGAAATGTAACTCACTTTGAGCTGATAGAGGTTCCATTGTTATTATTCATAAACACCCTGTAAAAGTGGGGAGGGTTGCTTTAATTTTATCTGTAGAGCCAGTGAATAGCCTGTATTTGATAGCCGATACTTATTAAACTTTCCTGTTTTATTAATCTATAGATCATAAAATAATACAAAATATCCAAGAAGAGGGGGCTTTAAATACTATGTATTTTGAGCGTAGAATTCAGTAATGATGGCTTCTTTTATTTTATTTGATAGCTTTTCCATTGCTACGTTCTCTGTAGTTAATTACTTAAAATGCGCTAAAATTACACCAATAGTATGATTAATGAGGTTTTGTATGTCTACCACACGTAAAACAATCACGTTAACCGAACAGCAAAATAATTGGGTGAAGTCCCAGATATCAAATGGTAACTACACCAATGATAGTGAGTATTTTCGAGATTTAGTTCGGCGCGATCAAAGACAAAATAATTATGATATTTTAAATGAAGAAAGATTAAAAACTGCTATTCAAGCAGGTATTGATGATATTGAGGCGGGTCGAATTGTTGATGGTGAAACAGTTATAAGTCGAATGCGTGAGCGTTTGTCTAATGGCTAGATTTAGTTTTACCGATAATGCTGAAAAAGATATTGTAAAAATTGTAGATTATACCAATGAAACTTGGGGAGTTCGTCAGGCAACTAAATACATTGATGATCTTTATGGGCAAGCCCAGTTAATTTCTGGGAATCCTGATATGGGATTGAACAGATCAATGTTGGCAAGAATACGCCTAAAAGAAGGCTTAAAAAGATGAATTTACCTCCCGCTATTTTTATTATTGGCCCTACGGCTTCGGGTAAAACAGGGCTGGCGATGAAGTTGATGGCGCATTTTCCGATTGAATTAATCAGTGTTGATTCTGCCTTGGTCTATAAAGATATGGATATTGGTACGGCGAAGCCAACGGCAGAAGAACTGATCAAAGCACCACATCGTTTAATCAGCTTTCTTGATCCCTCTCAATCCTATTCGGCGGCAGATTTTCGCAAGGATGCTTTGCGTGAAATGCAGGAAATTACAGTAAAAGGTAAAATCCCCGTATTGGTGGGTGGCACAATGTTGTATTACCGCGCGCTAGAAAATGGATTGGCAGTTTTGCCAGAGGCTGACCCAGCAGTACGAAAAAAATTATCAGTCGAGGCAGAAGAAAAGGGTTGGGACTTTTTACATCAACGCCTTGTTGACGTTGATCCTGTGGCAGGGAAACGAATTCACCCTAACGATAAACAACGCATTCAGCGAGCTTTAGAGGTTTATGAACTATCAGGCAAGCCATTAACCAAATTACATAAAGAAGCGCAACTAGATGCCTTGCCTTATCGGTTAATGAAAATCGCATTAATCCCAGAACGTGAATGGATTCGTGATTTAGCTGAAAAACGTTTTGAGATGATGATGAAACAGGGCTTTTTAGATGAAGTGAAAGCTCTATACGCACGAAAAGATTTACATGCCGACTTACCGTCGATCCGTTGTGTGGGTTATCGCCAAGCGTGGCAATACTTAGAAGGTAAGCTTGATGCCGATGAAATGAAAGAGCGCGCCGTAATTGCCACGCGCCAACTGGCAAAACGTCAAATGACGTGGATGCGATCGGAGCCGAACATTACGAAATTTGATGCGCAAAATTATAAATTGGAAGCAGTAATAGATTCAGTACAAACATTTATAATCCCTTAAATCGACCGTTGGGCAATTAGTAAGCAATTGCTTTTTCACTTTTTAATTAAACCTGTTATGATCGACCTTCTGCAAGGAATGCAGAGCGAACTGATACCCCCAATAATTGATGGCTAGTTATTTTCAGTTCACTAAATAAACTAATAAACACAGCATGACTTTTAACACTTGTTAAATAATGTTGATAACAACCCAATAATAAATCAGGAGTACACCATGTCAAAAGGGCATATGCTACAAGAACCCTTCCTAAACGCTTTACGTAAAGAGCGTATCCCCGTTGCAATTTATCTTGTAAACGGTATTAAACTACAAGGTCATGTCGAGTCATTCGATCAGTTTGTTGTTCTACTTGGTAGCACAGTAAGCCAGTTAGTTTACAAACACGCAATTTCTACTATCGTTCCTGCTCGTCCTATCAAAATCACGATGGAAGAAGACGATTCATAACATTGTTCATAGCATTGTCATGATGGTTCAATAATTGGAACTATTCGATAAACTCAGTCAGGGTGAAGCCCTGATTGAGCGTGCTATTCTGGTACAAATTGATTTTGGCAGAAGCGCCAATAAATCACAAGAGATGCAAGATGAGCATGAGTTTAAAGAACTTGTGCGGTCTGCTGGTGCGCGCGATTCAACGTTAATTGTTGGCTCGCGAAAATCACCAGATCCCAAGTTCTTTGTCGGTTCTGGCAAAGCAGAAGAAATAAAAACGGCCGTTATTCAGCACGATGCTGATGTGGTTATTTTTGATCACGCACTTTCACCTGCCCAAGAACGCAATCTCGAAAAGCTCGTAGAATGTCGTGTACTTGATCGTACCGCATTGATACTTGATATATTTGCACAACGCGCAAAATCACACGAAGGTAAATTACAAGTAGAGCTGGCACAGCTTAAACATATGTCGACGCGTCTCATACGTGGTTGGACTCACCTTGAACGCCAAAAAGGTGGAATCGGAATGCGCGGACCAGGTGAAACGCAGTTAGAAACCGATCGTCGTTTACTGAATGTTCGTATCAAACAAATCAACAAGCGCCTAGAAAAAGTGAGCAAACAGCGCGAACAAGGCAGACAACTTAGGCAAAAAACAGAAATACCTACTGTGTCGTTAGTGGGTTATACCAACGCAGGCAAATCAACACTCTTTAATAAAATTACTGGCTCAGAAGTCTATGCGGCAGATCTACTTTTCGCTACGCTTGACCCAACTCTACGCCGCGTAAACCTACCCGATCAACAAGCAATTATATTGGCAGACACAGTAGGTTTCATCCGTGATTTGCCCCATGATTTAGTCGCCGCTTTTCGTGCAACCTTGCAAGAAACTATCGAAGCAGATTTAATTTTACACGTGATCGACAGCAGTGATGAGCAACGTGACTTTTATCGTGAAGAAGTCAATAAAGTGATTCGTGCATTGGGGGCAGAAGATGTACCCCAACTTGAAGTGATGAACAAAATTGATCTCACAGAGCAATCTGTTCACTATGACGATGAGCATGACGGTTTGCCTGCACGTGCTTGGCTTTCTGCCGTTACAGGCGAGGGAATCCCTGAATTATTAGAGAAACTATCGGACGTTTTTGCCAAAAATGTCTTCAAAGGACATTTAAGGTTGCACCCTGCATTGGCACGTTTGCGCGCGCAACTGTACGAAGATGAAGCGATTATTCAGGAGTCTATTTCAGATAAAGGTGAGTATTTGCTAGAGGTTTGCATTCAGCAACGTAGATTGGACTCTATCTTGGGTAAAGAAGAGCTGACTTTGGAGCAGCTTCAATAATGTTAAGGAGAGCCTGATCAAGTCGGTTAGAATTTAGC
>CAZSXI010000240.1:0-3601 GCA_964611045.1 uncultured Cocleimonas sp.
TTATCCAATATGTGGTTGATGATTATAAAATTCGTTTAATCGCCATGGATAGCACTATTCCTAAAGAAGCAGGTGGCGAGCTATGCCAATCAAGACTAGATTGGCTTGATGAACAATTAGCAAAGGATACGGATAAACCAACCATCATTTTCATGCACCACCCACCCGTAAAAGTAGGCGTGATTGAAGCGGATATTGATGGCTTTATTGGGGCGAAAAAACTCGGTGATATTGTTAAAAAATACAATAATATTGAACAGATAATCTGTGGGCACGTCCACCTACAAACACATACCCGCTGTCATGGCACAATGGTGACGACTGCACCGAGTGTCGGTATGGAGCTGGTGCTTGATCTCACCTTAAAGAAACCGCCCCAATTTGTCATTGAGCCTCCCAGTTATTTATTGCATTACTGGACGCCTTATAATAACTTGGTGACGCATACGATTAGTGCGCGTAAGACGAACGGGCCTTATTTGTTTGAGGAGCAGTAAGGAATCTCCGAAGAACTCGAACTAAGAAGATATGATTATATTTTAAAAGGATCCTTCCCAGCCTAAGCTGGGGCTCCTGACAGGAGTCCTCGCTTAGGCGAGGAAGTCTCTAAAGGTTTCATTACAACGTGTGTAACAGACTAGAGGTTTACTCTAAGCGAGGTGTAAGAAATATTAACTACCCTGAAATCCAATAACCAAATCCTCACCCGTAGCCACAATCAACTCAACCGTCTCACGAGACAATGAAAGCAAAATGCGCCGTTCAGGTAAACCACTAATATTTTTAGACCAAACCTCGCCACTTTTAGAGCTAATAACAACTAGTCCCTTTGCAGGCTCTGTGAACCGAATTTGTAGTTGTATTTCTTGAATATCTGACTGAATAGCAACCCTTTGTGGCACACAATATTTGATTATCGGGCTATTAACCTTTATAGCTATACTTGCTGGTTTTTCAACATTGACTATTTCACCCGATAAAATTTTTGCAATATGCATTGCAGTCTCAACACCTTCTTTCCAGCACCAACCTGCCGTCTCAACAGGTCGTAATACATTTCCTGTTGCGAAATATGCAGGATCAGAACATTGACCAAACTGATCAACAACAGGTCCATTAGATTGTGAATCAATGTCCAAATGCCCCATCCGAGCCAGCGATGCTTCGGGTATAAACTGCCCTGTAAAAATAACACCATCGCAGACTATATGTTGTTTATAACCTGATGTATCAATAACACTAACACCTGTAACTCTTTCTTTTCCATGAATTTCTATAAGTCGTGTATTATTTAAAAACTTCACACCCAGCAACTGAGGATACAACCGTAGAAACGACCAAGCAGTGGAACGCACATTCTCTTCAAGCATCGCAACAGGTTTAATTTTAGCATGGCGACAAGTAGCTATCGCTGAAAACGAAACCAATTCGGAACCAATAACCACTGGCTTTTCAAACGGTTTTTTATCACTGAGATACACCATCGACTGCAATGCGCCTGCCGTCATAATGCCTAAAGGTCGTTGACCTGTGACTAATCTGGCAGAACGTGGCTTTTCTCTAATACCCGTTGATAACACCACCTTTTTAGCTTTTAATTTTGTGACGCCTTGCTCGGTAGATAGGTTAATCAAACCTCCTTTTTCAAACGATGTCACTGTGGTATTTAGGACAATAAGTACACCGCTTTTTATCGCCTTTCCCACCAGTGCTTCGGCATATTTTGGACCGAAATAGAAGCGCTTAAATTCTCGCATTCCAAAGGGTGAATGACCACAATGGCGAGGATTACCCCCTGCTTCTGAATTTCTTTCCAGCACGACTATATCTTCCACACCCAATCGTTTTAATTCGATTGCCGTTGCAAGACCCGCAGGACCTCCGCCGATAATGGCGACATCACAGCTTTTAGGTAAGTTTTTAGTTAGGATTGAATCACTCATTATCTTTCGCAATAGGATTTTTAAAACACCCCTGAGTCAACTCGCTTAACTTTGCAGAACAATAAAAACCCTGACAACTCCCCATGGTTACACGCGTTCGACGTTTTAATCCTTCAAGGCTACCTGCTGGCATTGCTCCAGAAAGCGCCTGCTTAATTTCACGTTTTGTCACTAGTTCGCAATGACAAACAATGCCTTCGTTGCCAGCCTTCTCCCAATCTCGTTTTTCATCTTGTGCAATGGGTGTTACTGAAGGATAGGAAATTGAGCTTACGGGCGTATGCGTGTTTCCAAAACCTTGATACTGTTTAAAAACATGATGGGCAATCCCCAGCGCGCCACTCAAACCTGTCGAGCGAATACCACCAACACTAATATAGTGTTGGTCATCAAAAGCCTCAATACAGTAATCTTTAAATTGCGTTGCTGGGCGGATGCCTGCGTAGGTTGCGGTGATTGGAATATCAACTAAAGCAGGGATAATCTCCTCGCCCTTTGCTTTTAAAGCTAGTAATTCATCTTCAGTGACAGAAGCATCATCACGGCTCTGCTGTTCTTCAGCCGTTGGGCCAACCAGAACATTACCAAACGCGGTGCGACACACCACAACACCTTTGGTGATTTCAGTGGGTACGGGCAAGATAATGGAATCAATTAATTGGCTGGCTGATTTGTCATACACCAAAAACTGTCCCTTTCTGGGTCGGATTTCAAAGGGTGATTTTCCGATTAACATTTCATCCAATTTATCACCGTACAAGCCCGCACAATTTATGACTATTTTTCCCTTTGCAGTTCCTTGTCTGGTTTTAATCTTCCACGCATCGCCTTCAAACTCACCGCCTAACACTTCTGCATCTCGTAATAACTGCGCCCCATTTTCTAAGGCTTGCAACATATAAACAAAGGGAGCAGTCCACGGGTCGATGACAAATTCTCTGGGAATATGGATTGAAGCTTTAACCTCTGGGGATAATTCTGGCTCTATAGAACGTGTCTCTTTTGCAGAGAGTATATTTGCATCAGCTACACCATTGATATGCGCTTTTTCTAAAATACCTGTTAGCAGGTTCTCTTCATCTTGATTCCATGCAGTGACTAAAGCGCCTGTTTTTAACAAAGGTAGTTTCAACGTAGTGCGAATATTCAAATATTCTTGATAGCCTGCAACGATGCAAGCGTGTTCGACAGAGTCTGGCGGGGTTTTATTCTATCCACAAGTAGAAAAATGCCAATATTTCAGATTAGGGTTTTCTTCTTTGACGGTTGATAAGATTGAAGATGGTATTAAGATTATTGTTGCTAAAATTAAAGAAATATTAGACAAAGAATAAACTATCGCCTTTCTAAAACCTCCACAACAACCTCAATCACACCTAAGCGTCGATTCGCAATTGCGCTAAATGCTGATTTCGATAAATCAATAATCCTACCTTTTACAAAAGGACCACGATCATTGATTCTCACTACCACGCTCCTAGCATTTCTTTTATTTGTCACTTTTACCCATGTGCCAAATGCTAAGGTTTTATGCGCGGCTGTTCGTGCGTTTTGGTTAAAGCGTTCACCATTAGCGGTTTGCCTGCCTTGGTATTTATCTGCGTAGTAGGAGGCTTTGCCAGTTTCATGATTGGAAATTTGGTGTGTTATATTTGGTT
>CAZSXI010000241.1:0-3598 GCA_964611045.1 uncultured Cocleimonas sp.
ATTTATCTCTCGTCGATTCAGCCCGTCGCTTATGGGCGAGATTGAACAGCACAAAGAAAAAAGTCTCTTCACTCGCGTTAAGGGTAAGTGGGTTTATATTGACGCTATTTAGCTCGTCCAATATTCCAATACTTGCCGATCAACAATAAGCGCGTTAAAATACCTCCTATGAATCATCTGTTTAAAAATTGGAGCTGGCTTTGGATATAGCGTCTTTTGAAAAAAAGACAGTGGTTTCTTTTGCTCCAAATAGCTCAAAAAATAAACAGGTTTCACCATGATAAATTCTACCCCTAGCTCGCTCACTAAAACACAGTTCGAATCGTATCTCTCACAAGGTTATGACCGCGTGCCTTTGGTTCGTGAAGTACTTGCTGATCTTGATACACCTTTAAGCACCTACCTCAAACTCGCCAACGGCCCCTACAGCTATCTCTTTGAATCCGTTCAAGGTGGCGAAAAGTGGGGGCGTTATTCGATGATAGGTTTGCCTGCACGCACCATCATCAAAGTGACAGGTAACGATATTGAAGTTTCAACAGACAATATAGTTACCTCAACCGAAACGGTGGATGATCCTCTAGCGTGGATTGAAAACTACAAAGACCAAATCAAAGTACCAGAGATTGAAGGAATGCCACGTTTCAATGGTGGCTTAGTCGGTTATTTTGGTTACGAGACCATTCGTTACATCGAACCAAAACTCGCAGGAACAGAGGCTGACAATAAGCCTGACCCTTTGCAAACGCCTGATATTCTCCTTATGCTTTCTGAAGAAGTCATTGTGTTTGATACACTTAACGGCATTCTCTCTATTATTGTTCATGCTAAATCGGGCGAATATGATAGTGCACAAGATCGTTTAGACTTCTTAAGCAATCAGTTACGCGAACCATTATCACTTTACCAAGCGGTAAAATCACCACAAGTTATCAATGAAGAAGATTTTGTCTCTGGCTTTACCGAAGAAGGTTTTAAATCTGCGGTAGAGACTGCGCGTGAATACATCAAAGCAGGTGATATTATGCAGGTGGTGTTATCACAGCGTTTAAGCGTGCCGTTTAAAGCGCCACCTTTGGATTTATACCGTTCGTTGCGTTCGTTAAACCCATCGCCTTATATGCACTTTATGAATTGTGATACGTTTCATATTGTCGGCTCATCGCCTGAAATTTTAGTGCGTTTGGATGGTCCTAATGATGAAAACAAGGAAATCACCGTGCGGCCCATCGCAGGCACACGCAAACGCGGTCACAATAAAGCCAAAGACATGGCGATGGAAAAAGAATTACTAAGCGACCCTAAAGAATTAGCCGAACATTTAATGCTGATTGATTTAGGTCGAAATGATGCAGGTCGTGTTAGCCAAATTGGTACGGTAAAGCTTACCGATAAAATGACCATTGAGCGTTATTCTCACGTCATGCATATCGTTTCTAACGTGGTGGGTAAAATTCTGCCTGATATGAGTGCGATGGATGTGATTCGTGCCACTTTTCCTGCGGGTACAGTGAGTGGCGCACCTAAAATTCGCGCCATGGAAATCATTGACGAGTTAGAGCCTGTTAAACGTGGCATCTACTCGGGCGCTATTGGTTATCTTGCTTGGAATGGCAATATGGATACCGCAATCGCCATTCGCACCGCTGTCATCAAAGATGAAATACTTCACATTCAAGCAGGTGCTGGCGTGGTGTATGATTCTAAGCCAGAGTTGGAATGGAAAGAAACCATGAACAAAGCACGCGCTATTTTTCAAGCCGTTCAACAAGCCGCTGCAGGTTTGGATGGAGCACACCGATGATATTGATGATAGATAATTATGATTCTTTCACTTACAACCTCGTGCAATATTTAGGTGAGTTAGGCGCAGATGTTGTTGTAGAGCGTAACGACCAAATCACATTAGAAGAGATTGAAGCATTAGCGCCCGAACGCATTATGCTGTCACCTGGCCCATGCACACCTGACGAGGCTGGAATTTCACTGGATGTAATCGAACACTTCAAAGGAAAACTCCCAATATTTGGGGTATGTTTAGGGCATCAATCCATCGGACAAGCCTTTGGCGGTGATATTGTACGCGCAGAAGAAATCATGCACGGCAAAACCTCAACCATGTATCACAAGGGCATAGGTATATTTGAAAATATCCCAGAGCCGTTTGAAGCAACCCGTTATCATTCCTTGGTGATTGACCAAGACACCCTACCCGATTGTTTAGAAATTACCGCTTGGACAGAAACTGACTGCGGTGAAATTGATGAAATCATGGGTGTGCGCCACAAAACTTTAGCGATTGAGGGCGTACAGTTCCACCCAGAATCCATTTTGAGTGAACATGGACACGCCATGCTGAAAAACTTTTTGATGATGACACAGGATTAATAAGTAAGATGGAAAAAGCAGGACTAGGAAAACGAATATTATCAATTTTTTATGATGCATTGATACTGTTTTTCATTATTATTGTTGCCACCTTTATCATCCAACAAATTATTATTCAGTTGGAATTAATCACGCTCGAACAAGTGCAAATTAGCGCAAAAGAAACCATCGTGGTGATACCTACTGACAGCATCCTTACCCTTATTCTCAAAAATCTCTGGGTCGTTATCAGCTTTTTCTACTTTGGCCATTACTGGACAAAACGCGGGCAAACACTGGGAATGAAAGTGTGGAAGATTAAAGCTGTTACCCACGATGGCGAGCTCATGATGTGGGGGCAAGTTCTCAAGCGTTACGTGTTTTCTTTATTAGGTTTAGGCCTATTCTGGATGATTTTTGATAAAGAAAACCTCCCTCTACAAGACCGCATGAGCAAGACAAAACTTATCAAGGTTTCATAGTGGCTGATTCTGCAAATAGTTCGTCGCCACAAAATAGCTACGAACCGCAACACTGGGGGTTTTGGGGGACGATTGGTTTTGGCTTTTTAATCTTTACTGTATTTGGGATTTTACAATCCGTTATCCTGATCGGCTATGGCATGTACCGTGAAGGAATTGATTTTAGCCGTGGAAAACTGGATGAATCTCAACTCAAAACCATCATCGAGAAATTTGCCTACGATGGAGATTTAATCAGCCTTGCTGAAATCCCCTCTGCCATTATTGGTGTAGGGCTTATCGTTCTTTTTGCATCGATGAGAAAACCTTTTCCAGTAGAAAACTACCTGCAATTACGATTACCTGAATCACCCGTCAAAACCCTATTTAAATGGATTGGCATTATGATGTTGGTATTTATTGTAATGGAAGGCGTAAACATCTTTTTAGAACGTGAAACCCCTGAATTTATGACCAAGGTTTACAGCAGTACCGATAATAAATTAATGCTTTGGATTGCCGTTGGTGTCGCAGCCCCCTTTTTTGAAGAGTTCTTATTCAGAGGGTTTTTATTAGAAGGTTTACGCCATACGCGCATGGGTGTCGTCGGTGCAATACTATTAACCTCTGCCAGTTGGGCAATTATTCATATGCAATACGGCTGGTTTGAAATTATTAGTATATTTTTTATTGGAATAATATTTGCAATCGCTCATCTAAAGACTAAATCACTCTATGTACCCATTGCCATGCACATGTTTATGAATTTA
>CAZSXI010000242.1:0-3587 GCA_964611045.1 uncultured Cocleimonas sp.
ATTGCTGCTTTTTGCAGACAGAATTACAAAAGTTGACGTTCATCACCACGAATACGATCAATAACACGATGCATCTGTGCCCCAATTTCTAAAATAATAGGCTGGGTCAGTTTAAATTCAAGCAGTTTACGCCCTTGTTCTGAACGCATTTCTTCATAAAGTTCAGTATCTTCATTCTCACAGGCTTGGCAAGCTTGAACATAAAAGTCATTCAACTCACCAAACTTTTCTTTGGCAATTTCAGGATCAGGGCCTAAATCTTCTGGCTCTTCCTCTTCTTCTTCACCATTATCAATAGCTTCTTGTTTTGCTTTTTCAGCTGCTTCTCTTGATTCTGCTGTTACGATGGGTGCTGGCTCAGGGATTACGTGACGTTCAGCATCAGGGTCTACATAATCAATAATAAGATCAGTAAGGCGTTTTTCTTCTGCTTCTACTTTTGAGTAAAAATCTAATAAATATTCAGCCGATGCTGGGAATACTGACAATGCAGTCAGAACTTCAAATAGGCCTTCTTCAATACGAATCGCGATTTGAATTTCGCCTTCACGCGTTAGTAATTCTACCGTTCCCATTTCACGCATATACATACGTACTGGGTCAGTTGTACGACCAAAGTCGTTATCAACACTGGTTAGCGCTGCTGCAGCTGCTTCTACAGCTTCGTCATCTGTATCGGTTGTTTCTTCGGTAAGCGCCAAGCTGTCTTGATCGGGTGCTTTTTCGTAAACCGTGATACCCATATCACCGATCATGGTGACGATTTCTTCGATTTGCTCTGGGTCTACGATTGAATCAGGCAGGTGATCGTTGACTTCTGTGTAAGTCAGGTAGCCTTGCTCTTTACCTTTAAGGATAAGAGTTTTTAGACTTGAAACCTGTTGATTATCAGGCGTTTCACCTTCAGCGCTCTCCGTACCTTCTGCTTTTTCAGAGTTTGCTTCAAGTGCCTTTGCTTTTGCTTCTTTAGCTTTCAAAGCCTTAGCTTCTGCCGCTTTTGTTAATTTCTTAGCCATAAATCCTATGTGCCTATTCCTTTTTCACATAAAAAAAATAAGATTTCTCTATGTATAATTTTTATCATATCTGCAAAAATCAGCGGCGTATTATACCACAGCTAACTCCTCTACAATGTATCCACATTGAGAGAGAGGTACTTGTTAAATACGGTAAAGTTTTAAACTTCTCCCCATAAAGAATAAGGATCAGGGCTATTTATGCTGTAGTAAAAACAACAACTCTTGCTTTTCTTGGTCGCTTAAACCGCCTGTGCGTTCTTTATGGAGCAAGCTTTCTACTTTGATTTCGTTAGCCCTTTTATGTATATGCTTTAAGCAGTCCTCGAATTCACATCGCAGAACCTTTTCATCATCAGATTCCGGTTGCCATTTCATCAGGAGTATCAATGGGGCTTCAAATTCGGTATTTCTCCACCTTTCTAGTAGAGCCGCTGCATTTATATTGGGGCTCTCTTGTAAGGTTTCAATGAGTGTAGTCAATAAATCCGATCCTGGCAGTTCTGAGAGCACAATTTGTTCAATATTTTCGACAAATTGTACTAATTCTGGCTTAGATAACAATAAACTGATCGCATAACGAATCGGTGTCTGTCTGACTTCACGGTTGCTTAGTCGAGATACAGGCCTGCTCGGTTCAAATTGTTCGTCAAACTGTGGCTCATTGGGGTGATTATTTTGGTTGTTACTTTTAGTCTGGGATATTCTTTTTAATAAGGTTCGTTCATCTATATTGGTTTGTTTGGCGAGACGACTCACTAATTGATCTTTAATTAAGGTATCAGGCATTTTATGAAGCAGTTTTGAGGCTTCTTGGATAAACCTAGATTTGCCTTCATCTGATGTGATATTAAACCGATCATGTAAGTTTTCAGAAAAATACGCTGTCAGTGATGATGCCTCGACAAATGATTCTTCAAAGGCGTCTTGACCAATTTTTCTGATTTGCGTATCAGGGTCTTCGCCATCGGGCAAAAATAGAAAACGAATTTCTTTACCATCTTGCATCACGGGCAAGGCATTTTCTAAGGCACGCCAAGCAGCCTCACGCCCTGCTCTATCACCATCAAAACAAAAAATCACTTCGGGCACAGCTCTAAATAATTGTTTGATGTGATCTTGCGTAGTGGCTGTGCCTAGCGTTGCAACTGCATATGATACGCCAAATTGTGCCAGCGCAATCACATCCATATAGCCTTCGACAACGACAATGCGTTCGAGCTTTTTGGTGTGCAGTCGCGCTTCATAAAAACCGTAAAGTTCCAAGCCTTTGTGGAACACACTGGTTTCTGGCGAGTTGATGTATTTAGGCAGATCGTCACCCAGTACACGCCCACCAAAACCAATGGTTTGACCTTTGCGATTACGAATCGGGAACATGATACGATCACGATAACGGTCATAGGTTTTTACATTATTGGGATCGTCGTCGTTTTTAATAACCAGCCCAGAATCAACCAGTTGTTGTTCGGGATAGTTTTGTAAAAAGGGTTTATAGAAATTATCCCAACCTGCTGGCGAATAGCCGATACCAAAGCGTCTGCTTACTTCACCGCTAAGATCACGACCTTTGAGATAGTTGACGGCCTTATCCGAGCCTTTAAGTTGTAGCTGATAAAACTCGCTGGCATCTTGTAACAAGGTAAATAAATCCTTGCTGCGCTGGCGCTGTTCATCGCTCGGACCTTTTCCACCCGCCTCACGTGGCACAGTGATACCCAGAGACTCTGCCAGCGATTCAACCGCTTCGACAAATTCTAAATGTTCATATTCCATTAAAAAGGAGATTGCCGAGCCATGCACGCCACAGCCAAAGCAATGATAAAACTGCTTATTAGGGCTTACGGTAAATGAGGGTGTTTTTTCATTATGGAAGGGACAACAGGCCGTATATTCACGTCCTTTCTTTTTAAGTGGCACGCGCGCATTGATAACATCGACAACATCAGCTCGAATGAGCAGTTCATCGATAAATTCGCGGGGGATTCTTCCGTATGCCATTGCTTTTCAGAGCGCCCTAGGCGCTGACGGTTGTACTCTAATAATTGAGTTATCCGTTTTAAAATACAAAAACGGTAAGCTCACTAAAAGTATATCGTTACATTTCTGAAAGGGGTGTCGATGATGGTTGTTGGAACAAGGGGTACTGATTATTCGTGGTATTTTCATATTAACTCCCTTGCACATAGTAAAAGACTTAAAAACAGCGCCTAAGGTGTTATTTAAAAGCACACCCCCCCCTCTTTTTGCCACTTTTGTACGGTTAAAAAACACTTTTCTTCATACAAAAGTGACAAAAAGGAGGGGGGTGTGCTTCAAAAATCTACCAATAAACCTTAAATTTTTATAAATAACGTAGAACTATTAAATTTATAAATAATTTTAGCTGTTATTTAACGGGGTAGCGATGTGTATCCCATCAGATACTCATCAATCGCATACGCACACTGTCTTCCTTCACGAATCGCCCAAACTACCAGCGATTGTCCACGGCGCATATCGCCTGCGGCAAACACTTTATCCATTGATGTTGTATACGCTTCTTTCCCTTCGGTATCGCCTTTTACATTC
>CAZSXI010000243.1:0-3581 GCA_964611045.1 uncultured Cocleimonas sp.
GAAGTGAATGTTGTGGATGAATCTTTGTGGGTTTTTCTACAGCCTCGTTATGCTAATGCAGAAAATTAGTACATTGCTTATTTCATCACTAAATACTAAAATTAGGCTATGAATATTTGGAAATCATGCAAAGCAGTTGAACGTAACCCTGATGTGGTCAGTGGTGTATGGGTGTTCCGTGGAACACGAGTTCCTGTATCTTCCCTTTTTGAAAACTTAGAAGATGGAGCCCAGGTTAATGATTTTATTGATTGGTTTCCTGGTGTGAAAGAAGAACAGGTTCGAGAAGTCCTTGAATATGTAACACATTCATTAGAGGCTGCCTAGTGAAGGTGCTTTTTGATCAAGGTACACCTGCTCCTCTAAGTAAGCATTTATTTTCTCATCAAGTATCAACAGCATATGATCTAGGTTGGCAAACACTAACTAATGGAGATCTTTTGCATCAAGCAGAAAAAAGTGGTTTTGAAGTGCTTGTAACCACAGACCAAAATCTTAAATATCAACAAAACTTATTTAGTAGAGTTATTTCTATAGTTGTTCTATCTTCAACAAGTTGGCCACGTATACAAAAATACTTAACGGAAGTTGTAACTGCCGTTGATAATTGTAAGCCAAATGGATATATTAAAATAACAATTGAGTATGAAAATTAATAAAGGCATAACAAGGAATTTAAAACAAGGACTTACCTAAGTTGGGCTTCTGATTTAACACAGTAATCTTATTTAAAAACTTGCTAAATTTATACCCCGATTTTTCAAAACAGCAAGCCTTTTAATGCGGCGTTAGGTGTCTGCGACGCAAAAGCATAAAGAAAAGCTCTACCCTTCGTACAAAAGTGGCAAAAAGGCGGGGGGTGTGTTTTAAAGTCAGTCTTACCTTAGAGGTTCTTAAGCTCAATTTGAGGCAAGGCTTTATTTTCTTGTGTCCAAAACAATTCTTTACTGCCTTTTTCATCGCTATCACTGTCCGTTACGACAATATTGATGCCGATTTTATCGCCTGATTTAGCAATTCTATTTTTTGGGTAGATCTCACTCCAAGGAATGGCAATATTGAGTAAATATCCTGTGTCTGTCTCCATGAAATGCGTTTGTGTGGCAAGACTATCCATTGGTGTGAAAGTGAAAACTTTTACAGGCTCGTATTTTTCTATCTCTTCATCACTATTTGTATCAGAGTCTTCATTATTTTTAGTTGTATCTGTTTTGCCAGAATCAATAACATCAATTTCTTGCGTATTATCCAATGTTAGTACGAGTTGATCACCTTTTTGTAAATCATCGTCCGTTATCGCAAAGCTAAAGTAGAGGTGCTTTGAATCCCAATTGCTTTTCCAAGATGCATCAATGTCGCTTGGGTTGTGATTTTTTATGGAAGAGGAAAGCGTGTGCAAGTTATTCATATCCCAAATTTGTTGCGGGCTTTTTGCGTAATATACATTGATTGGCTTATTCGGCTCTTCGTTTAATGTGCCTGCACTGGCTATTTCTTTTTCAGGGTGCAGTTTTTTATTGAGATAACGTAGGAGCGAGTCATATTTAGGCGCTTCTGAACGCGGTTGACGAATATGTTCTTTTATTCCCCAACTTCCGTACCAACTGTAAATACGTGGTGCGCTGAATGCAACGAAGAGTTTGCCACCCGCATTATCCCATTCGCGTAATAATTCGTCATAAATAATGCCCATGCGTGGGTCGCGGTTAGCGGCATAAAGCAAGGGGTTTGGACCTTCATTTACCTTGCGGGTATTCCAATCTACTAAATGTTGCCCACCTTCGTAGGCGATCAAATCAACACCAAAAGAGGTAGCGACTTTTTCTTGTTTTTGAATGTAGCCGATGATGGAATCCATTCCCCATTTCGATTTCTTATTTTTCATCTCTTTAAAGACTTGGGCAACCGTATCTAGCTCACGTAACACTTTAGGGTGTGCAGAAACATAAGGGCCAATGGCAATGGCGTCGGTGTGTTTGTAGGCATCTTCAAATGCCAACACTTGGCTGGACATATTTTGATTACTTGCCCAGCTACCCATAGTACGGATGAGTTGCTCATGCCCACCAAAAGCTTTCTCCCATATTTTGAAAACCTCAACACTACGATGTGAATACCATTTGTAACCAGCGGGTGATTTGCTCTTATCCAACCCCGCTTTCATGCCTTGTTCTATCGCATAATCGTGGTGAATGAAAATAGGGTTCCAGACTTCATTACTGTATTCGACGTAGACTTTTAAGTTGGGATCAAGATTGGCTTTTACATATTCCGCAAATTTCTGAACATGGTCATCATTGGCTTTATAGGGCAGTGAAAACCATGGATCGGCTTTTAGGGTGTTTGCGAGTGCTACCATGACTTCAAGCGGTGCACCACGTGAACCGTACTTTCCACCCCATGAGGCTTTTTCCATCGTATTCCTGTTGTTCCAAGATTCAACAGGGTTACGCGTCATACCCGACATATTCATAAAACGCACTACTTGAAAATCCTTCATGAAGTTTAAGTATTCAGGATTAAAATGCAGGGTTGTATGATTCTCTATAAACGAGAGGTATTTTATGCCGCCACATTGTTCAGGTTTCTTTACACGAAACTGTGGAACCCCTTCGCAGATGCCACCTTCGGGTAAAATTCGGATATTACGAATGTAGTTATCTGGGTTGGTTTTTTTAATGAAGAGAGAGGCATTTAAAATTTTATCTTTGCCCGCTTTGATCTCAATAATATCTTTATTAGGGCGGTGAACAACGAGGCGAGCATCATTGCCGTAGAATATTTCACCTTCACCATCGTATAGCACGGTGAAGAAGCCATTTTCGACGGTATCTTCGGGCAAACGATTGAGGAACTTTGTGCCAGCTTGTCCACCATTTAGTTTTATTGGCCAACCGTTATCATCGTATTCAACACCTTTGCTACTACCCCAAGGAATTGTTTCGTTGAAAGGTATGGATGATTTGAATAGGTTTAAAAACTGAACGCTTGAAGTGTCTTCTCTCACATCGGCAGTGTTAATGCCTAAAACGGCATTGCTTTTAGATTCTCGTTTTACTTCTTTTGTCACAGGTGTTGAGGGTAATGTTTTGGACTTTGATTTACTTGCCGCGACAGTTTTGAGCTGTTCCGCTGACGGTGGCTTTGCCGCTGGCATATTGAAGTTTTTGTATTCTTGGTAATAGGCATAGCCGTAATTTAGGGCAATGGCTAAGGCAAAACTGAATATTATGAATAGGGAGGTTTTTATAAAACGCATGAATTAGTTGAGTTACTAGGAGATGTTGGAATTATGCTGGGTAGTTCGGTTTTTGGCAAGGTGGTGCCATTGCCTTTATTTAAGAAATAAACTTGGATTGTCAAATAACAATATCGCTATGCTATTACCTTTATCGCACACGTCGCCAAAAAACGGCGACATAATTATTCGGCTAACGCCTCACCCATAAGGGTTAGCTGAAGCTATTGTCTCGCGTTGCTCGGCTGAGTTATCCATTTTTATAAAGCTAAATGGTAAGCTCGCTAAATACCAAGAACCAGACGGCCAAAATTACTAGGGTCTTTCCAAGAATTATTATTCT
>CAZSXI010000244.1:0-3579 GCA_964611045.1 uncultured Cocleimonas sp.
GTTGGGCTGGTTTAAGCTTTAGTCAAGCTTAGAGTTTTGCAAGAAGCTCAAAGGTTTAGACTTTTTAAAACAACAGCTAACGGATGATGTTCAGCGCATTATCCAGGAATTAAGCTTTAGGCTTGACCTAGTAAGCCCTAGCCTTAGCCTTTCTTTAATTGATAAGCAGAACAATAACTTTGCCAATTGGTTAACGTATACCCATCAACAAGCGCCTTTAGTGGGTCGTAAAAAAAGCCTAAAACAACTGGATGAGTTTTTTAATCAAGATGAAAACTTTAGCTGGTGGGCAATTACGGGCGCAGGAGGCATGGGAAAAAGTCGCCTCGCTTTTGATGCTATCCAAACATAAATTACACGACCCAGATGCCCTAAGCCATTGGCAACAAACTAAGCCAACGATTATTGTTATTGATTATGCGGGTGATAGCGCTGATGCGATTGATCATTGGTTAAGCTACTTTATTCAACGCCAACAAACGCTGGCGTTTCCTGTGCGATTATTATTACTAGAACGCTATTCAAAAGATCAAGACTGGTGGACGAAAAAACTACTACAGCAAGGCACCAGCCAAGCAGAGCTTAGGCAAAAAACCTTGTTTAACGGTACCCCTCATGAATTAAGCCCCTTAAAAGAAAAACACCAAAAAGCGTTGTTACAACAATTTTTAGATGCCTTAAACAGCACTATTGATCTTTCAAAAGCAGATGAGCGATTTTGGAAACACGTAGAACAACTAACGGTCAATGGTCGTCCATTATTTTTAGGGATGATAGCCACTGCCATTTATAAAAAGGGCACAGAATTTATTCGAGATTGGTCACGAAAAGATTTATTACAAAATATTCTAAGCCATGACGAAAAGAACTGGTCAATGTATTTCGATCAAAATGACCCGTTAAAGAAAAATGATTTATATCATTTATTTGCACTCAGCACGATGGTATCAGGTTTAAACCAAGAAGGTTTGAGCGATAAAAAACAAAAAAAGCTGATAAAAGGTTTAATAAAGTGTGAGATCTTACCCAAAGACAAAGCGCGAACAATCTTAGAAAATTACCTCAGCATCATTCAAAAAATGGCAGGTAATGCTAAAGGCCATTTACAGCCAGATATTCTGGCGGAATATTTTGTACTACAGCATTGGCGAGCACTAAAGCCCACTCAAAAAGATGCCTTAGGGCTTGCCTTTAAATTATTCCCTGTTGCGACGAGTGAGTTTTTCAAACGTGCAACCCTAGATTTTTTAGATGACAAAACCCCCTATCACTGGTGGCTAAGTTTACAAACTCAGTGCAAGAAAAAGGATCAAACAAAAGTTAATAATTTAGCGTTTAGTATTATGGGGCTGCTTTCTTTAGCAGGGAAAAGCTCACTTGTATTAGAACAATGGCTACCCGTATTATGTGATTCAAAAGATGAGAAAACTCGCGCCCGAGCATTGAATACAAAGGGGGTACAGAATCATAACCTTGGAGAAATAAGTGAAGCTTTGATTTTTTTTAAACAAGCAAAAAAACTCTTTATTAAGCTAAAAGACAAATCAGGGGAAGGCAGCACCCTCAACAATATCTCACAAATCTATGATGCCCGAGGAGACTATGAAACGGCCTTGTCTTATTTGAAGCAGTCGCTAGAGATAAGACAGGAAATCGGAGACAAATCAGGAATGTGCGTGACTTTATTTAATATGGGGCATATCCAATTAACAAATAAGCAGCAAGAAGAAGCGTATAGAACGTGGGGTCAAGTCTATGCTTTGGCAAAACCTATGCAATTAGCGCAAGTCTTGGGAGCTTTGGAGGGACTGGCAGAACAGCTGGATTTACCCAAAGGTTTGGCGGGATGGGAGGCGTTTGCGCCTAAATTATGAGAAGGATTGATTTAAAACCCGCTAAAAGATGTGAAAACATCAAGAAAGAGCGGATTAATCGCTTAAAAAGGGCTTAAAACAGTGCTTTTCACTTGCCCCACCCCCCCCTGTTTTTTGCCGTTTTGTATATAGAAACTTACATTTTCATGTACAAAACGGCAAAAAACAAGGGGGGTGGTCACAACGCGTAAGCCGTATATGTAGGTTGGAAGAGCGATAGCGTCATCCGACATAACTATCTATATAAATTGTCCAAATTGTCCAAATTGTCGGATGACGCTTACGCTTTTCCAACCTACAAAAGCTATTACAATCAAAAATGATGTGCCTTAGCTAAAACGGATATTACTTACCCGTTACAATCGCCTTAACGTGAGCAAGCATATCGGATAGTGAATTCTCTTTAATCGTTTGCATTAGCTCTTTCACATCAAACTTATGATGACGTTCGTAGGCAACACCCAACTGTTGCATATCTGCCAAGCCAGATTCACGTGCGTGGTCTACAAAGCCTTTATTCTTCCAGAAGAATGCACCCGGCATGGTGGTTGGGATAACCAATGCGTAGAAGATTATGCGCCCTAGATATGCCATGACGATTAACGATGCAGCAAACAAAATACCAACAAATATACCCAAGCCACCTGTTAGGCTGGTGCTACTGATTACGACCGCTACGATGATATTTAAAACCAATAGTGCGTTTCTTAACCAGTAGGTTTTGCCGAAGGTTGTTGATAGTTCGTAGTGGGCTGCTTGTCCTTCACCTGCACCATTCTTTAAATCACTTGCGTGGAGGACTAGGCCAATGGCTTCGATGATTAAGCCAACAGCCGCGATTAATGCTAATACTTTGATTAAATCATAAGTGTTGCTCATCATCACAACACTGACGATTGCGACCAATAAACTACCCAGACTTAACATTGAGCCATAAAAGGTTGAAGCGGTTTGCCAGTGATCCCAAAAAGGGCGCGCCTTAATGCGGTAGAGTTTGTACATATAGTACGAACCTGCGGCAAAACCTATCATGCCTAAAATAGCAGAAGCACCCGCTAAAATATTGGTTAAGCCATTGTCGAAAAATGAGAAGAACGTATAGCCCGCTAAGCCAGCAAAGAAAGCGGTTACGCCTGCTATTTCACGACTTAAAGGCGAGTGACGCAGGTTATTAAAACCACGGTAAAAACGGTGTGGTTTACCCAAGTGCATATTTAATTTATATAAACCTGCACCCATCAAAACGAACATAACAATAAGCAATGGAATAAAGGCCGATGATGATTGAAGTGCGCTTATTACGGGCATTCCAAATAATGATCCACCCACAATTAACATCACAAAAGCACCCATAACCGCTTGTGCAGAAAGAGTAAACATAACGTGTGCATTTTCGTGTGAGGCTAATAATGTTTTCATGCCCCAGTGTTTGGTTTTGCCGTGTTTCTCATCAAGCACTGGTTGGTAAACGCCGGCATCATCATCACGGTGATATTTGATGGCGGTGGAGTCCACACGTTTCATATCACGGTTTAAGGTTTTTGTTTGTTGAAAACGAATATTGGGTTGAGTAATGCTGGGATCAGGAAAGCCTGGGATTTGTGATTCAATTTGAGAGCGATCTTCGGGCGTGTTTTCAATCACACCAAACTCTAGCGCGTTACCTAAACAGGCAGTAACACAGGCAGGCTTTAGCCCAACTTCA
>CAZSXI010000245.1:0-3554 GCA_964611045.1 uncultured Cocleimonas sp.
CAAAGCCATCTTTAGCCTCTTGCGAGATAAATGCCGACGTGAAACTATTCCTCGCTAACAACGCCAGTGTTTCCTTATCATTATTCAAAATTCCACTCACCGCTTGATAATTTTCATTCAAATAACCGCCAAAATACGCGGGGTCATCTGAGTTAATCATGGCTTTTAAGCCAAGCTTTAACATTTCGGGCAACGGATGATTTTTCATATCATCCACCACACACAATTTAGTATTGGAAAGCGGACAAACCGTTAAGGGAATCTGCTCTTTCACCAAACGCTTTACCAATTCTGGGTCTTGCAAACAAGTATTACCGTGATCAATACGTTCTACCTTTAATAAATCCAAAGCCTCAATAATATACTCTGGTGGACCTTCTTCACCCGCATGAGCAACGATATGAAAACCTTCATCACGTGCCTTAGCAAATACGCGCTCAAACTTAGAAGGTGGATGCCCCATCTCTGATGAATCCAAACCCACACCAATAATTTTATCTTTATGCGCCAACGCAGAATCCAAAGTTTCAAAAGCTGCATCTTCATCCAAATGACGCAGAAAACACATGATAATTCCAAAAGAAATATCAAACTGCTTCTGACCGTCAATTAATGCCGAATGAATCCCATTCAAAGCCGTTTCAAACGAAACCCCACGATCAACATGCCCCTGCGGATCATAAAAAATCTCAACATGGCGCACCGCTTCTTTACTCACTTTTTCAAGATATGCCCAAGTCAGATCATAAAAATCCTGCTCAGACCGCAGAACATTCATCCCCTGATAATAAATATCCAAAAAATCCTGTAACCGACTAAAGTCATAAGCCTTGTGCAAAGCCTCAACCGACTCGTAAGGCAAAGTGATGCCGTTACGCTCTGCCAATTTAAACATCAGTTCAGGCTCAAATGTACCTTCAATGTGTAGGTGTAGTTCGGCTTTTGGTAAGCCTGCTATAAATTGTTTCATAGGGTTTTAGCAAGAAAGGATAAAAGAATATTTTGCCACGGAAGAACACGGAAAGACATGGAAAAAAAAGGTAGGTAGTTTTTTAGAATAATATTTATTGGTAGAAAAAAAGAGAAAAAATAATCCGATCTTGTTTTTTTAGATGATTTTAGTTCCCCGTGTAATTGGCTGCAATATACTCTCCACCCATGGTTAAAAATATATACAATTTATGCTTGTCTGCTTCTGTAACTTTCGCATTATTGTAAATAATAACCCATTCAGTCGTGCCATTATTGTCCTTTTTTTCAACTGAACTGGCTTTTATAGATGCCCAGCTTTTCTCTAATTTGTTTTTCTCTATTAAGGAAGCAATTTTCTTCTCAGCATTTTTTTCTGCCGTTTTTTTATCCACTTCTCTATCCAAACGCTTATATTCACCACTTACATTCAAGGTAACGACAATAGGAAACGCATGACTATTTCTCCAATACCAACCATGTGTGCCTGCAAATTCTGTCGTTAACGAACTACCCGCACTAGATTTAGTGCCTTTTTCAAACGTCTTGAAATAACCCGTTGTATCACCTTTTGGCTCACCATGAAAATCAAAAAACAACTCACCTTTATCGGTTTTCCATGTGTGCTCAAAGCTTGCCCCTTTAGCAAGCTGCAATTTATACTCTTTCTCGCCTTTGGCGGGAATAGTAATACTAATGATGTCCTTCTTATCAACTTGTAATGCTTTTTTTGTGGTGCTTGCTGATGGTTTATCAACAGCATTTTGCTTCACTGAAGTTTGTTTTTTTGACGCGACTGGCACATGACTGTGAGTATCCCCATGTTCATGTCCCGTACCTGCCATAGCAGTAACATGCATAAATAATGATGCTACTGCTACTGCGGTTAATAAAGTTTTCATGTAGTTCTCCATATTAAATTAGTCGATAGTCTCGCGGGTCGATTCAACGGGAATGACTTTTTGTATTATTTCTTGCTCTGCACTCATTATAAATTCTTCTGGATGTGAGGTATGTGCGTAACCATGCATCTGCATAAGAAAAAGATAAGCACCCACTAGAATTAAAAGATAATTTGAGATTTTACTAAACGTCGGGAAAAACGAGCTTTTACGAAACAGCTTAATAAGTAATAACATAACTGCTAAAGCTGCGATTTGTCCTACCTCGATACCCACATTAAATGAAATGATATTCATCAGCAGTTCTTCTGGGTTTAAGGGTAGCTGTTGCAAGCGTGTAGACAAACCAAGACCATGTATCAAGCCCAAGCCAAAGATCATTGCCAGCATATTCGGCGCTTTAACATTCAAATATTTTTTAAAGCCATCAAGATTATGAAAAGCGATATAGCAAACACTTAGAGCGATCACTGCATCAATTAAAAAATAGTTAATTTGAATGGCATTAAAGGTAGCAAAAATCAGGGTGATGCTGTGCCCAATGGTGAAAGCAGTAATATATTTAACAATATCTCTGAATTTAGTCAGGAAAAAGATAATGCCAAAGACAAAGGCTAAATGATCATAGCCTGATAACATATGGGTAGCACCTATCCAGATATAACGTAGATTACCCCCTTCAGTAATAAGTTGTTTTTCAGCATCCGACATACCATGGCCAAAAGCTAAGCTTGCAAAAAGTGTAATAAAGACAGCTATCAGCCATCGTGATTGTTTCATAATAGACAACATAAATTCCTCATTAAGTTTTATTTAGGGCGACAACTATCACTCTAAATTAAAACTTCCTAAATTAGCGGGCTTGTACTTAGGTTATTTTAAAAAATAAGAATTTAAGCGGTTTGTGGCGGAGCACGGGAATGTGTAGTGGAATACTTGAAATAGCTGGAATCAATATTTACCGACAAAGGAGGGTTATAGCTGACTAGCAATAAAGAAATTTGTGGAATCACCGTTTCACTACTGAGCAAAGGCTGTGAAATCTTGTTCGGCTTTTGTTGTTTTTTCTGCTTTTTCTGCTTTTTCAAACAGTTTTCATGATCAAGTGTTGTAGCATTAACATGACTTATTTGGTGAAAAGCATGAGTAGTCATTGCTTCACTGCTTAAATCATGACTGTGTAATTTAGTGTGATGATGATGGTGATGTCCATCATGACTATGTTGCTCAGATAAATGAATATGAGTAGAAGCATTAACCCACTGCACACCAATAAATGCAGTGGCTAACAACAATAAAAAAAAGTAACGAAGCCACATTTTAGTCATTTTCATACTCATTCGTAAACTATAGCAAACATTAGTAACATGAGAGATGTTTATTACGAACGAAAAAAAGCGAACGAAAAAACCGAAAAACAAAAAAAGGACAAAGCGGTTTTTTTAGCTGATTAAATTATGGCTGTCCTTTTTCTTTTTAGTCCTTTTTCTTTTTAAGATAGGGTGTGTGTTTTTAACTATTTGACCAGAGGGCTAAACCATCGTGATCTGGGCTAATACAAGCTGGCTTTGGCTTTGTATCACCGTTGGCTATCCTTGGATACACCAATTTTCTAAATACAAACCGTTTGAGGCACTTGCAAAACGCCACATATCGACCGATATTTCTAGCTTAAATCACTAA
>CAZSXI010000246.1:0-3532 GCA_964611045.1 uncultured Cocleimonas sp.
TTCTTTATTAGGCGATTCTTTTTTAGACATAATGGGCACAGGGGAGATTTACAAAAGAGGGCGCAGATTATACGCGCTTGTTGGTTTAAGTATATAAGCAATTGCTTATTATATTAAGAATTCTTTCTGATTTGCAGTTGGTATAATAATCCAAGCAAAACACTGCTAACGATAAAAGCACCCGCTGCACCTACAATTGCAAAACGTAGAAAGATTTGAGCATCGTATAAGCCATACATGACGGTAGTTCCTGATATATTCGCCATTCCATTGATGACACCAAAAATGATTGGGATAATGGTTAATATGAGTAAACTGAATAGTTTTAACTTTCTAGATGCTTGCCAAGGTAAGCTCGTTGAAGACGTATCAATACGGTGTTTCTTCTTACTTAGCCAACGCCAACTCCAAAACATTAATAATGACAAACCAAATAACGTGCTGAAATGTTGCAATACGCGATAGGACATAATGTCGTAATCATCGATACTCGTGAGTGGTATATCCATCCATGGAACAACTTGTGGAATGCCCGATTGATGGGTAAAAAAATCCCAAATAATATGAGTGAGCGCGCCAAGGACGATTGAAAACACCAACGTATAAGCAGGGATATTGGGTAATCGACCCATAAATAAATCAGTATGCAAATGCTTTTGAATAAACTTAGGCAATAGAGAAACAATCACCGGCGCCATTAATAAGTGATACAAAAAATAAACCGTTAAACCCATAGGGATAGCGAACAGATACACGCCAACCAAAGAATGACTGTCCATGCGCTGATGTACCAAATAAGGCGTCAGATAGGCAAAATCTGGTGTCATACTACCGATAATCAAGGCAGATAAAGCACCGAATTTACCTAAATATTTATAAAGTGGAATTACAGCTACAGTGTGAGAAATTGTGAAAGGCATTTTTTTAGTCTTTTTGTCTGGTCTAGGTTGTTTAAAAAAGTATCTTCCCTCATAATTCGGCGCTCTGCAAGACTCACGTTTTGTACGACGTTAAAGATATGGTGATCTGCATTGGTTCCCTCGCGACGATTAGCTGCAAACCCCGCCAGGCCTGGAAGGGAGCAACGGTAGTGGTGAATTCGGGTGCTGAGGTGTAGCTGATGTGGGTCGCCTCCATCCTTTTATTGTATTCTCATGCTAGCTCATCAATTTCCTTAAAGTTATTCATTAGTCGGTATTTATAAAAGCATACCCCCCTTCTTTTTGCCACTTTTGTATTTCACAAACTCACTTTATCCTTTATGATTCCCCCATGAGTTATCAAGTCCTTGCCCGTAAATGGCGTCCGCAAAATTTTAAAGAGATGGTTGGTCAAGATCACGTTTTGCGTGCTTTGATCAATGCACTTGATAGTGACCGTTTGCATCATGCTTATCTTTTTACGGGTACGCGCGGTGTGGGTAAAACGACCATTGCTCGTATTCTCGCAAAATGCCTAAATTGCGAGACGGGTGTTACGTCAGAGCCGTGTGGCAAATGTAGTAGCTGTAAAGAAATTGTCGCAGGTAACTTTGTTGATTTGATTGAGGTGGATGCGGCTTCGCGCACCAAGGTTGAAGATACTCGTGAGCTACTTGATAACGTGCAATACGCACCTACCCGTGGGCGCTATAAGGTTTATCTGATCGACGAAGTTCATATGCTTACAGGGCATAGTTTTAATGCTTTGCTTAAAACTTTAGAAGAGCCACCTCCGCACGTTAAATTTTTATTTGCAACGACTGACCCGCAAAAACTTCCTGTAACGATTCTTTCTCGCTGTTTGCAGTTTAATCTCAAACGGATGCCCGTTGATATGATTGCTGGGCATTTGAATTATTTGCTGGGCGAAGAAAAGATCCCCTTTGATGAGCCGTCACTAAAGTTAATTTCACGTGCTGCTGATGGCAGTATGCGTGATGCCTTGAGTTTATTGGATCAATCTATCGCCTTTGGTGGTAATGAGCTTAAAGAAGACGATGTGCGTGAAATGCTCGGCACAATTTCACACGAACCTTTGTTGGCATTATTAAAAGCGGTATCAGCAGGTGAGGGCGCTTCCATTCTTGCACAAGTTGAAGATTTGGCGGGTGTTACTCCAGACTTTGAAGCAGCGGCAGATGCATTGATTTCATTATTACACCAACTTGCGGTTCAACAGGTTGTGCCTGATGCGATGCAAGATGACGACAGTATTAAAGACTTGGCGAATGAATTAAGCAAAGAAGAAGTGCAGTTGTTTTATCAAATTGCCTTGCAAGGTCGTCGAGACTTACCTTTGTCGCCAGACCCTCGTAGTGGTTTTGAGATGTTATTGCTTCGCATGATGTCGTTTAGACCTTTGCGTGAAGGGATGCAACTTTCTACAGCTTCTACAACGGCAGAAAGTTCTACTACAGCTGAAGGCTCTACCTCAACAGAAACAACGAAAAAAAAAACAGTAATACCTGAGCAAGCCGCTCCAAAAGTAGCTCTCGAACCTCCAAAATCCAACAAGCCTATTATTCAGCCTGCTGTTGCTGAAGAAGCACCGCCATGGGAAGTTTTGCCTGATGAGTTGGATATTTCAAAAGCAATACCTAATATTCCTGCAGAGACACCCCTTGATACAAAACTCGAAACAAAGGTTGAATTAACAAAGCCAGAACCAGCTCCGGCTCAAAAGCCTAAAAAAAATGAAAAATGGCTCGATATTATTCCTCAATTATCACTAACAGGACAGTCGGCTGAATTAATCAAACACAGCCTGTTAGCCAGTAAAGAAGGTGTTATGATTTCGTTGACACTGGAAGTGTCAAATCAAGGTTTAATCGCAGATGCCATCAAAGATGAAATGCAAACAGCATTGTGCCAATATTATGGCGAGTCACTCAATTTGAGTTTTACGGTTGCGAAGATTGAAACCAAAGAAAATAGCGCTACAATAAATGAAACACTCTCAAAACGAAGTGAACGCGAAAAAATAGAAGCACAGCAACAAGCAGAACAAAATATAGAAGCAGATCCCTTTGTGATTGAGTTAAAAAATCGCTTTGGCGCGCAGGTTGTACCAGGTTCTGTTCATCCCAAATAAATGAAGCTAAATAACGAAAAGGTATAGAAAATGTTTAAAGGCGGTGGTCTAGGCAACATGATGAAGCAAGCGCAACAAATGCAAGAAGATATGCAAAAAGCGCAGGCTGAAATAGCAACCATGGAAAGCACAGGTGAATCAGGCGGTGGCTTGGTGTCTGTTGTCATCAACGGCGCACATGAATGTAAACGTGTGAAGATTGATGCAAGCTTGCTCGAAGATGATGATAAAGAAATGCTAGAAGATTTGGTCGCAGCTGCGTTTAACGATGCATCGCATAAAATGGCAGCTGAGAGTAAAGAAAGAATGTCTGGCGTGACAGAAGGAATGAGTTTACCTCCAGGAATGAAACTCCCTTTTTAAATGTCTGAATCCTCTTTGCTTAACGAATTAGTTAGCACGCTAAAATGCTTACCCAGTGTCGGTGCGCGTACTGCACAGCGCATGGCGTTTCATTTAT
>CAZSXI010000247.1:0-3513 GCA_964611045.1 uncultured Cocleimonas sp.
GCTGATTGGCTCTGATAAGGTGGGGCTTTAAGTGGGTAAGCATTGCTTCCAATCTTTTTCTTCGTCACGCAGAGTTAAAATATCTACACCGCCAGCTGTTACTAATAAGGTGTGTTCCCATTGTGCAGTTAATTTGTGATCTTTGGTAATTACCGTCCATTTGTCTGGTAACACTTTGATGTGACGTTTGCCTTGGTTAATCATTGGCTCAATCGTAAAACACATGCCTTCTTTTAGTGTGATGCCCGTGCCTGCTTTGCCGTAGTGTAAGACTTGAGGCTCTTCGTGGAACACCTCGCCAATTCCGTGACCACAGTATTCACGTACCACAGAATAATGTTGTGCTTCTGAATAGCTTTGTATCGCATGGCCAATGTCACCCAGCTTTACACCAGGTTTAACCATGTTGATACCTATGTAAAGCGCTGTTTGAGCGCTATCGCAGAGGCGTTGTGTAGCAACATTGGGTTTGCCAATTAAAAACATCTTGCTGGTATCACCGTGAAAACCATCTTTAATAACAGTAATATCGATATTTATGATATCACCTTTTTTTAGCTTTTTATTACTCGGGATGCCATGACACACTTGATGGTTTACCGAAGTACAAATAGATTTTGGAAAGCCGTGATAGTTTAAAGGTGCAGGGATGGCTTTTTGCACGTCAACGATAAATTCATGGCAAATCTTATCTAGCTCATCGGTAGTTATCCCCGCAACGACGTGGTGTCCAATCATGTCGAGAACATCTGATGCTAGTTTTCCTGCTACGCGCATTTTTTCTATTTGATCTGCTGATTTAATGGTTACGGTCATGAGTTCTAGCTCGGATATCTGAAATGGGGAAAATAATCGCGAATTATGCCTTCTTTCGGTAGAGAAGCGAAACTGTTTATGGTATAAAGTGCGCCCGTTAAATTTGTGGCGCTTTTTTAATGCATTATAAATATAACGGATAAACTAACTGAAGTATGCGGATCATTTGATCTTCACTTCAAATTCACACACATATCATCACGGTATTGCGGGGTGCTTTTTTACTAGGTTTTATTTTAGTAAATAGGTCGTTTTATCAGATATGTGGAGGCCTAACCCAACGAGGAAAAACTCATGGCTAAAGTAACTATGCGCCAAATGCTGGAAGCAGGTGTTCATTTCGGACATCAAACCCGCTATTGGAACCCAAAAATGGCACCGTACATCTTCGGTGACCGAAACAAAATTCATATCATTAATCTTGAAAAGACATTGCCAATGTTTAACGACTCGTTAAACTTTGTAGGTAAGCTTGCGGCTAAAGGCGGCAAAATCATGTTTGTTGGTACTAAACGCGCGGCACAAACTGCAATTCGTGACGAAGCATTACGTTGTAAAATGCCATACGTTGATCAACGTTGGTTAGGCGGAATGTTAACTAACTTTAAAACGATCAAGCAATCTGTTCGTCGTTTACACGATATCGAAAAGATGGAAGCTGATGGCACGATTAATCGTGGTGGTAAAAAAGAAGCATTAATGATGACTCGCGAGCTAGAGAAGCTAGAAAAAGGCTTAGGCGGAATCAAAAATATGCGCGCACTACCAGATGCACTCTTCATCGTAGATGTTGGACACGAAGGTATCGCAGTTAAAGAAGCAAAGACATTAGGTATTCCAGTAATCGGAGTAGTTGATACAAACAGTTCTGCAAACGATATTGATTACATTATCCCGGGCAATGATGATGCGATTCGCGCAATCCAGCTTTACACATCAGCCATTGCTGATTCTGTTATCGAAGGTCATTTAGCTGCAGCAACTAATGCAGAAGAAATGGCAGCTGCGGCACCTGCTCCTAAGAAAGCAGCGCCAAAAGCAGAAGCTAAGTCTGATGACAAGCCAGAGGCTAAAGTAACAAAGAAGCCTGCACCAGCTAAAGAAGCGGCTCCTGCAAAGGAAGAAGTTCCTGCTGAGGAAGTAAAGAAAGAAGCAGTAAAGAAAGAAGAAGCTCCTGCTAAAGAAGAGAAAGCACCGGCTAAAAAGCCAGCAGTTAAAAAAGCAGAAGCTGATGATCTAAAAAAGATTGAAGGTATCGGACCAAAAATTGCTGAAGTACTAGGTGAAGCAGGCGTTACTACCTATGCTGGTTTGGCAAAGATGGATCGTGATGCGATCAAAGCTATTTTAGATACTGTTTCAACACTAAAATCAAAAGAGCCAAAAACTTGGCCTCAGCAGGCTGCACTAGCGGCTGATGGTAAGTGGGATGAGCTTAAGGTTTTACAAGATGAATTAATGGGTGGCATTTAATTTTTAATTAATGTCCATACATTTGTTATTACAAGCCTCTAATTTAAGAGGCTTGTTTGATCATAGTTTATGATAACTGATCAAAATTAGAATTAGAGGAAATTAAAATGGCTATTACAGCTTCAATGGTTAAAGAGTTACGCGAGCGCACAGGCGCTGGCATGATGGATTGTAAAAAAGTACTTACCGAAACTAACGGTGATATGGAAGCAGCAATCGACGTGATGCGCAAATCAGGTGCAGCAAAAGCAGACAAAAAAGCGGGTCGTGTTGCGGCTGATGGTAAAGTGGTTATCACTGTTTCAGAAGACGGATCAGAAGCTTCTATTTTAGAAGTGAACTGTGAGACAGATTTTGTTGCTAAAGACGAAAGCTTTATTAGCTTCGTAGATGCAACAGGTGCACGTGTATTGGCCGATAAGCCTGCTGATGTTGAAGCGCTTTCTGCAATGCCACTAGATTCTGGCGAGACAGTTGAAGAAGTTCGTGCAAACTTAGTTGCTAAGATTGGCGAAAATATGAAAGTACGTCGTTTTGAGATTATCTCTGGCGATGCAGTTTATGCTTACAATCACGGCGTTCGTATTGCGGTTGCAGTAGCAATGACTGGCGGTGATGAAGCGTTAGGTAAAGATATTGCTATGCATATCGCGGCAAGTCGCCCTGAATGTATCGCAGAAGCGGATGTGCCTGCTGATTTATTAGCAAAAGAGAAAGAAATCTTAATCGCGCAAGCAGAAGGAAGCGGTAAGCCAGCAGAAATTATCGAGAAGATGGTTGAAGGGCGTATCCGTAAATACCTTGCTGAAATTACATTGGTAGGTCAGCCTTTCGTTAAAGATCCTGATCAAACTATTGCTCAGTTATTAAAAGCAGCTGGCGCTGAAGTAACAGCATTTGTTCGTTATGAAGTTGGTGAAGGCATTGAGAAGAAGGTTGAGGACTTTGCTGCTGAAGTGATGGCGCAAGTTAATGGCTAGTTCTTAGCTGCAAGCTGTATAGAAAAAGGAGCATATTTAATGCTCCTTTTTTGCGTCTAGGTATTCTCAAACTACCTTTTTGATGCCAAAAATGAATATTAAGAAGCCCACCCCTCCCCAGGGAAAAGGCATTAAAACAATGTCATTCAGACTCTTTTTATCTGGAATATCGATAATATTCTCAAAAACCCACACATATTCCGATAAAAAGCATTCGGAGAATGACTCTGTTGTTAAAAGTCCC
>CAZSXI010000248.1:0-3510 GCA_964611045.1 uncultured Cocleimonas sp.
CTGAATCTAATTCTGAAGCCAGCCGCTTTGTCTTTGCTTACACTATTACGATAGAGAACAAAGGCGATATACCAGCAAAACTGCTAAGTAGGCATTGGATAATCACCGATGCTAACAATCGTATTCAAGAAGTAAAAGGCAAAGGTGTAATTGGTGAGCAACCGTACCTTAGACCCGGGCAATCCTTTCAATATACCAGTGGCACAATGCTAGAAACTCCCGTCGGCTCCATGCAAGGCACATTTCAAATGGTTGCAGATGATGATCATCATTTTGATGCAGTAATCAACCCATTCTCCTTGGCATTACCGCGTATGCTTAATTAAGCGCCAAATGATAAACACCTAGTCCACCCCCCTCATTTTTTGTGGTTTTGTATGACTGACAACCTAAAAGACATTGACGAACTCTTCCCAAAACTATTGAAAATATTGGGAAAACGTTTCTCTACAGAACTATCCAACAGAGAAGAACATGGTGCTGACGAATCCTACCATGCCCCACAATTGCCTGATGCGGTAGCGACTGTGCATACCACCGAAGAAGTCTCAAAAATTGTAAAACTCTGCGCTGAGCATCATTGTCCTATTATTCCATTTGGTGCAGGCACATCTCTTGAAGGACAGGTGATTCCTGTCAAAGGCGGCCTCACTCTAGACTTTTCAGAGATGAATAAAATCCTACGTGTCAGCAAAGATGATTTAGATGTCACCGTGCAAGCGGGTGTAATGCGTAGCCAGTTGAATGCTCATTTGAGTGAAACAGGTTTATTCTTTCCGATTGGCCCGGGAGCTGACGCTACCTGCGGCGGCATGGCAGGCACGCGTGCTTCTGGTACAAATGCAGTACGCTACGGCACAATGCGTGAGAATGTATTGGGCCTAACGGTGGTAATGGCCGATGGTCAAATCGTTAAAACAGGTGGGCGTGCACGTAAATCTGCCTCAGGCTACGACCTCACCAAACTCATGGTCGGATCAGAAGGTACTTTAGGAGTCATGACAGAACTGACCTTACGTTTGTATGGACGCCCCGAATCAATCGCTGCCGCCGTCTGTAGTTTTGAAACATTAAAAGGCTCTATCGACACGGCTATACAGACCATTCAACGTGGCATTCCCATTGCTCGTATAGAGCTACTAGACGAAGTGCAAGTTGGTGCCATCAACAAATATAAAAACCTTGATTATCCGCTACAACCCACCTTGTTTATCGAATTTCACGGCACGGATAAAAGTGTTGAAGAGCAAGCTTCATTAGTGGGAGCCATTGCAGGAGAAAACGGTGGTGGCGAATTTCAATGGAGTACAGAAGAGGCGGAACGAAATATATTATGGAGCGCCCGCCACGATGCCGCACCTGCCTGTTTAGCCTTAAAACCCGGTTCTAAAATGTGGGCGACTGATGTGTGTGTACCCATATCACGACTTGCCGAATGCATCCTGAAAACACGAAAAGACATTGATGAAACAGGATTGATTGCACCCATCGTTGGGCATGTGGGTGACGGTAATTTCCACACTGTTTTATTAGTAGAAGAAAACAATGAAACCCAAATGGCGATCTGCATTGCTTTCAATGAACGCTTATTACAACGCGCATTAACCATGGGTGGAACAATTACGGGTGAGCATGGTATTGGGTTTGGTAAACGTAAATATTTACGTGATGAACACGGTGCTGGGGTTGATGTAATGGCGAGTATCAAACAAGCTTTAGACCCTAAGAATATTCTTAATCCTGGAAAGATTATTTCTTTATAAGCTGAACTTTATTATTTAATTAAGCTTCTAGCTTCTCGATGGCTTCGTGCAGAAACGCGACTGCACCTTTAAGGTTAATATTAAAATCGTTGAATAAAACCTCACCTTCTGGTGAGATTAAAACAGCCCATGGTGTTCCGCCTGATCGGTATGAGCTCATGGTATACGGATGTTTTTCTTCGCTACCTTCGTCATGCCCAAAGATAATATCAAGATCGTAACGCATCTGTATGGCGCGCATTTGTTTGGCATTGTTTACTGAGAAACCCTCAAAGGTTGTTTGAATCGCTACGGGCACAAAAAACTTGTTGCCTTCAAATTCATCCACCAATTTCTTGAGCGTAGGGAATCCATGCTTGTGACAACCAGGACACCAAGCCTGCCAAAACTCTAAAAATACAAATTTACCTTTGTGATCAGATAATTTGAAGGTTGTTGGCTTGCCTTTACCATCAATCCATTGCGATATTTTAAGTTCAGGCGCTTGCTGGCCAACAATGCCGTATTTATTTGATGAAGCTTGTGCCATTTTTGGTACTAATATTTGAGGTGCTAACACAGCTGCCGCGCTACCTAATAAAAAATTACGGCGTTTGTTTGACTGATTCTTATTGTTCATCAATCAATTACCACTAGCGTATAGCCTAATTCTTGATACTGCCTAATCTGTGCAGGTGCTTGCGCCGCCACACTAATGTACTCTGGAAAATCCTCAGCCGTCACATCGCGCCAACTAGCGTGTGTTTCACAAATATAAACAGGCACATCGCTGGCGACTAATCGTTTCACGCCTTCATGTGCTGTTTTAAACTTTTCGGTGTTATCACTGGTTAATGCAAACTGCTCTGAACCGTGTGATACAACCGCTATATCAAGCTTCGGAAATTTCTTTTGTAACTCCTCTTTATATTTTTGTATTTTTTCCAAGCCTTTTGTAAGGTATGCACCATCACTACCAATCAATTCAAATACGACACCATCAGGTGTTTCAGTTTTTGCTAAGATGTTAGCGATGTCTTCTTTATCGCTAGCAAAAACGGGGGCTATCAATAGAAGAAAAGTGAAAATAAACAATTTTTTAAACATAATAGATTCCATCAAATAATAATTCGACTATAGTTTACGTTCAAAATCATAAAATAGATGTTTAAATTTATATCCTAGAGGTTTTAGACTTGTCTACTTACACCGCCAACATTATTTGGCATCGAAACATAGAGCGTTTTATCGACAACAAAGACCGTCTAGTACATCAATGGAGGGAGTAGATTGATGGAATTTGATTTTTCAATTTTTCTAAAATCATTTGTTGCTCTTATAGCCATTGTTAACCCCATCGGTATTGTGCCGATATTCTTAGCGTTAACCACGGGTGATTCAGAAAAAGAACGCAAACACACCGCAAACATCAGTGCATTTTCTGTCGGTATGATTTTATTGCTTGCCGCTTTTGCAGGTGAAGCGATTCTCGGTTTTTTTGGTATTGGATTACCCTCATTTAGAGTCGGCGGTGGTATCTTGGTTTTGCTCATGGCAATCTCCATGCTACAAGCCAAACAAAGCCGTGTCAGGCAAAGCCCCAGCGAAGCTGAATATGCTGAAGAAAAAGAGAATGTTGCCGTCGTGCCTTTAGCCATTCCATTGATGGCAGGGCCAGGGGCTATCAGTCTTGCTATTATCCATGGGCATCAGGCAGAAACCTTGCAACATCAATTTATGCTTGGCGGAAGTATTGTTGCTGTGGCAT
>CAZSXI010000249.1:0-3499 GCA_964611045.1 uncultured Cocleimonas sp.
CTAATATGATGACGGTGTTACTGGCAGGTTCTTCTAATGATTTTAATAAGCTATTGGAAGCATTAGTATTCATACGTTCGACAGGGTTTAAAAGAATAACGCGATAGGCATTAAAACTACGCGTATAACTTATAAAATTAGATAGTTGCCTAATTTGATCAACGGCTATTTGTTGTTTTCCTTCTAATAACTCGATACCCATAAAATCAGGGTTAGCACCTGCATGATAGGTTTTGCAGGATTTACAATTTTGGCAAGCTTCATCGTTGACAGGTGAAGTACAGAGCAGAGCTGTTGCAATTCTCTTGGCAAAATCTAACTTTCCCGTGCCGCCCATGCCTGAAATTAATAAGGCGTGAGGAAGGTGGTTTTTTGATTTAGCCGTTACAAATTTATCCCATGAGCTTTCGTGCCAAGGATATGTGTTTAGCGTTGAGTCAGACATGGTAAATTAGTATAAGGTATCCAATACCGTAGAAATTTGTTGCTGTACCGTTTCAAGATCAAACTGTGCGTTGATTATTCGATAACGATCTTTATTGGTTTCTGCCATTTTCAGGTATTGCGTTCTTACACGGTTAAAGAAATCAATGTCTTGTTGTTCAAAGCGGTCTGTCTCTCCCCTATTTCGTGCGCGTGCTAAGCCAATATTGGCTTCTAAATCAAAGAGGAAGGTATAGTCAGGGCGTAATTCACCTTGAACAAAGTTTTCAAGAAGTTTGATATTATCAGAATCTATGCCACGACCTGCTCCCTGATAGGCATAGGTTGCGTCGGTAAAGCGATCACATAAGACCCATTTCCCTTGTTCTAAAGCGGGAATTATTTTACGATTTATATGTTCTGCACGAGCCGCAAACATCAGCAATAATTCTGTGGTGTGGTGCATTTCTGGCAGGTCATTTGAGATTAGAATCTCTCTTATGGCTTCTCCCGTTGTTGTTCCACCAGGTTCACGAGTGAGTAATATTTCGTGCCCTTTTTTTTGAATTTTTTCAGCGATGAAGTCAATATTGGTTGTTTTTCCCGCACCTTCAACACCTTCAAAAGTGATGAATAGACCTTTTTTATTATTCATTTTCATGTCTTATTGGTTGCCTTTGTATCGCTTAGCTTTTCCATTTAACAGGTATTTAATGACGGCTCTCTTATGCTCACTATAAGTCTTTGAAAAATATGACTTCCCATTACCTTTCGCTACGAAATAGTAAATACCCCCATCCGCAGGTGCAAAAACTGCCTTGATAGATGCCGCGCTGGGGGTTGAAATAGGCGTTGGTGTTAAACCCTTTCGCGTATAGGTGTTAAAAGGTGTATCTTTTTTTAAATCTTTTTTACGAATATTACCTTTGTATTCATCACCCATGCCGTAGATCACCGTGGGATCAGTTTGCAATAACATATCTATTTTCAAGCGATTGATAAATACACGAGCGACCTTCCCTCTATCATCAGGGTGTCCGGTTTCTTTTTCGATAATTGACGCTAGGATTAGGGCATCGTAGGGCGTATTGATGCCTTTGAATACTCTTCTATCTTTCCATTGATCATTGAGTATTTTAAGCATGGCATTATGGCTACGCTGTAAAAACTCTAAATCTGTTGTACCTTTAGGATAACTAAAAGTATCAGGGAAAAACCATCCTTCTGGTTGGTGATGCTGATATTTTGTATCAAGCTTGGACATGATGTTTTTATAGTCATCATCACTGAGTGTTTGCTTTAGGTTCTTATCTGCTTTAATGATCGCAACGAGTTCTTTGAAATTACCGCCTTCAGGAATTCGTGTTTTATATTGGAGAGTTTTACCTTTAGCAAAAAGTGTAAGAACTTCTTCGGGTGTCATTCCTTTGCTGAGTTTGTATTCCCCTGCTTTTATTTTTGTATCTTGTTTGGTGATTTTTGCGAGTATGGATAAATACAAGGCAGGTTTGAGAATAGCTTTAGATTCTAAGTTTTTAGCAACACTACGAATATTACTCCCTTTTTTAATCTCAAAAATTTCAACGTCTTCAGCAAGAGAAAACTTTTTGAAATGGGTGAATTCGGTATAGCCATAAAACGCAACACCACTCCCGATCACTAAAATCAGAGGCAATAAAACTTTAAAAATAAACTTCATGGGTTGCCTGTAGGTTTTTTTTGCAGATACGGTGCTTTGTATTCGTTACATTTTTTTAAAGATTAACGTACCATTTGTGCCACCAAAGCCAAAAGAGTTACTCATGACAACATCAATTTTGGCATCACGTGCAGTATTAGCCACATAATCCAAGTCACAATCAGGATCTTGGTTATCAATATTAATGGTAGGAGGTAAAATCTGATCACGTAATGCAAGCACACTAAAGATCGCCTCTATGCCGCCTGCAGCGCCCAATAAGTGCCCTGTCATTGATTTGGTAGAACTCACTGCCAATTTATAAGCATGATCACCAAATGCTCGTTTGATAGCATTGGTTTCTGCTACGTCGCCCGCTGGTGTTGATGTGCCGTGCGCGTTTACATAATCAACATCTTCTGGGTTTAAACCTGCATCTTTAAGCGCGTGATCGATACAACGTGCTGCGCCTTCGCCATCTGTTGACGGTGATGTCATGTGGTAGGCATCACTGCTCATTCCAAAGCCTACCAATTCACACATGATTTCAGCGCCACGTGCTTTAGCGAATTCATATTCTTCAAGTACTAAAATACCCGCACCATCGCCTAAGACAAAACCATTACGGTCTTTATCCCACGGACGACTTGCGGCAGTGGGATCATCATTACGCGTTGATAAAGCGCGCATTGCAGCAAAGCCACCGATACCTAATGGTGTGGTACACATTTCTGCCCCACCACCAAGCATTACATCGGCATCACCATAACTAATCATTCGCGCGGCATCGCCAATACTGTGTGTTGCCGTTGCACAGGCTGAAACTGGCGACATATTGTGCCCTTTTAAACCCAGCATGATTGAAATATTACCCGCAACCATATTAACGATAGCGCTAGGAACAAAGAAAGGTGAAATCTTTCGAGGCCCTCTTTCAATATAAACCTTTGTGTCTCTTTCTATTGTGCCAATACCGCCAATACCTGAACCTACAATAGTTCCTATGCGTGTGGCATTTTCTTCAGTAACTTCTAGACCCGAATCTTTCATCGCATCAAAAGCAGCACCTATGCCGTAGTGAATGAAGGGATCCATCTTTTTTTGGTCTTTTTTGGTGATGTAATCACTGGGGTCAAAATCATCAACATTACCTGCGATTTTCACAGAAAAATCTTCTGTATCAAAGTATTCAGGAGGAATCAAGCTGATGCCACTAACACCTTCGGTGATATTACTCCATGATTTCTCAATTGTTGACCCAACAGGAGAAACAATTCCTAAACCTGTAACTACTACGCGACGTTTTGACACTAGAGAATTCCTATTCTTAATTTATTGAAGTGTTTTATATTATTATTATTTTTAAACACCGTTGGTAACTTTAGCTTGAGACCTTTG
>CAZSXI010000250.1:0-3472 GCA_964611045.1 uncultured Cocleimonas sp.
TAAGCGATGAGGTGGAGGTTAATCTTACGCCATTGATAGATGTGGTTTTTTTGTTATTGATTTTCTTCATGGTTACAACCACGTTTGATCGTGATGCGAAGATTAAAATCAATCTACCAACAACAAGCAATGCAGTAACAACACCTGAGAAGAATAAAACACTTGAAATACTTATTGATAACCAAGGCAAGTATTTTGTTGATGGCAGAGAAATCTTAAATAACAAACCAGAGACTTTGTTTAGAGCCATGAGCCAAATTTTAGATCAACATGAGAAAAATCCTCCTTTGGTTATTAGTGCTGATGCGAATGCAAACTATCAGTCAGTAGTGACAGCGATGGATATTGCAGGTCGTTTAGGTTTGACTAACTTTTCGATGGCAACAACGCAGTCTAAGAAGAAATAGAGTCAGTATTAAATACACGATAAAAGCCCCAGATGCTATTGAGTTTCTGGGGCTTTTTTATGCTAAAATTTCGCTATCATTTAAATCTGGTATTACTTTTTGTCCACACAGTCTTCCTCTTCAAAACCTGTTCTAGCACAAGGCGATGGCATTGCTATTTATAAGCGTTTAGCCGCTTATGCCCTCAAACATTGGCATTACCTGATTATTGCCTTTATTGGCCTAGTGATTGCTGGTTCGACAGTTCCATTATTTGCTTTATATATGCAGCCTTTGCTCGATGGCACATTCATGGAAAAAGACCCAGAGACGATTAAATGGGCGCCGTTTGCATTATTGGTGATTTTTTTACTGCGTGGTATTGCCAGTTTCATGTCGAGCTATTCAATGGAGTGGATAGGGCGCTCGGTAGTCAAAGAAATCCGTTCAGAATTATTCTCGAGCCTATTACGTTTGCCGATTTCTTTTTATGATAAAACCAATTCAGGTCAATTGGTTACGCGACTTATCTATCATGTTGAGCAAGTCTCTGTGGCTGCCACAAAAGGTCTTACGATTCTGGTTCAAGACAGCGTGATTATTATCGGCTCGATCGGTGTGATGTTTTATTTCAGCTGGGAGTTGGCGCTCATCGTACTTTTTACCGCCCCCTTTATTGCAGGTCTAATTGTTTATATATCTAAACGGTTTCGCAGGCTTAGCAAGCAAATACAAGAGCAGGTTGGCGAAGTCACGCAGATTAGCAATGAGGCTATTTCAGCAACCCGTGAAATTCGTATTTATGACGGTTTAGAGTACGAATCGAAACGCTTTGAAGATGTAAACGAAAAGAACCATAAATCCTATATGAAGCGTATTATCACCGAGCGTTTAAGCATGCCGATTGTGCAATTTGTAATGGCAATAGCGTTGGCTGTCGTGGTTTATTCTGCAACTCAGGGTGACTTACTAGAGCAATTTACGCCAGGTCGTTTTATGGCATTTATGACGGCGATGATTGCCATGTTTGATCCGTTGAAACGCCTCACGAGTGTAAGTGCAATCTTACAAGGCGGTATTGCAGCGGGTGAAAGCATTTTCTCATTACTGGATGAATCTGCTGAGAAAGATAGGGGTACTCAAACCCTTGAGAAAGCGAAAGGTAATTTTGAATTTAAAGCGGTTGCCTTCAATTACGGCGAAGATACAGAGGCTGTTTTAAAAGACATTAGCTTTTCGGTAAAGTCAGGTGAGAAGATTGCTTTAGTGGGGGAGTCGGGCAGTGGTAAAACAACCTTGGTTAATTTATTGCCACGTTTTTATGATGATTGGCAGGGCGAAATCACTTTAGACGGTCATCCGCTACAAAATATAAAATTGTTAAATCTACGCGAGCAATTTGCCTACGTTGGGCAAGATGTCACGCTATTCAACGATACCATCCGCAACAATATAGCTTATGGAAATATGCGTACCGCCAGCGACGATGAAGTTAGATCAGCAGCAGAATCAGCCTACGCGCTAGAATTTATCGAAAAAATGCCACAGGGTTTTAATACCCAGGTGGGTGAAAATGGCACGCTATTATCAGGCGGACAAAAACAACGAATTGCCATTGCGCGCGCAATTCTTTCTAATGCACCAATTTTAATTTTGGATGAAGCCACCTCGGCGCTAGATACAAAATCAGAGCGTCATATTCAAGGTGCACTAGAAACATTATTAGAAAACCGCACCACCTTCATGATTGCACACCGTCTATCTACTATCGAAAAAGCCGATAAGATTTTAATGATGGAATCAGGGGAGATAATCGAATCAGGCACGCACAAAGAATTGCTTGCTAAAAAAGGCGGGTATTCAAAACTATATAATTTACAATTTGCAGATGGCAAATAAAAACAACGCTAATCAGACTTCTAAGCTACAACAATGGCTCGAAAATATCTGGTATAACAATGGGTCAGGAAAATTCTTATTGATGCCATTATCGGCTTTGTATTGTGGGATAAATAATTTCCAACGCTTTAAAAATAGCAATAATAAAACTAAACTTCCATGTCCTGTGATTGTGGTTGGCAATATCACCGTTGGCGGTACAGGTAAAACTCCACTAACTATTCATATTGTTCAGCTCCTTAAAAAAGCAGGCTATAAACCAGCCATCATCACACGAGGTTATGGTGGTAAAGCCACGAGTTGGCCGCAAAGTGTCACGGCAGAATCAAACCCTCAACAGGTCGGCGACGAAGCAGTACTCATGGCAAGCCGAACCCAAGTCCCTGTTTATGCCGGTGCAGATCGTTTGCAATCAATTGAAGCACTCACCAAAACGCATGATTGCGATGTGATAATTTCTGATGATGGTATGCAACATTACAGACTCCCGAGTGATATTCAGATAGCTGTGCTTGATGGTGCAAGAATGTTAGGCAATGGTTGGTGCTTGCCAGCAGGGCCATTACGTGAGAAAAAACAACGATTGGATGCCTGTGATTTGTTAGTTGTGAATGGAAATATTGCAGAAAATAGAAAAGATGATTTACAGGCAATGCCATTTTTTACTATGGGCTTAAAAGGCACTACACTCACAAATCTAGTCACTCATGAACAACAAACCTTGGATGATTTTTCTTATAAGGCGGTTCATGCTGTAACAGGCATTGGAAATCCACAACGTTTCTTCAATACATTAGAAAAGCAGGGCGGTTTACAGCTAAAAACTCACAGCTTTCCTGATCATCATGATTTTATTGAAGCAGATTTACAATTTGGTGATGATTTACCCGTTATAATGACCGAAAAGGATGCAGTAAAATGCCATGCTTTTATAAAAAGCGCAAAGAAAGTTATAAAAAACAACTTTTGGGTTTTACCTGTTACAGCAGAGCTGGAAAAAACCTTTGAAAAAGCAGTTTTAAGGCTTTTAAAGGGCTAAAAACAGGCTTTTTTATTATCCACCCCCCCTCTTTTATGACGATTTGTACTACAAAACAGCAAAAAAGAGGGGGGGTGGCTTAAGGAGAACCTGATCAATATCGTTAAAAAGGATAATATTTAAGCATGGATAAAAAATTACTCGATAT
>CAZSXI010000251.1:0-3470 GCA_964611045.1 uncultured Cocleimonas sp.
GGAATTCGTACATATCGAGTAATTCACGTATTTCCATCTCTACTAGCTCTAGTAGTTCATCATCATCAACCATATCGGCTTTGTTCATGAATACTACGATGTAAGGTACACCTACCTGACGTGAAAGAAGGATATGCTCACGCGTTTGTGGCATTGGACCGTCTGCTGCTGATACTACGAGTATCGCGCCATCCATCTGCGCCGCACCGGTGATCATGTTCTTGACGTAATCAGCATGACCAGGGCAATCTACGTGCGCGTAGTGACGATTCTCTGATTCGTACTCTACGTGTGACGTTGAGATGGTTATTCCACGTGCTTTTTCTTCTGGTGCATTATCGATCTCGTCGAATGCTTTTACTTCACCACCCATCTTTTCTGCCATTACTTTTGTAAGCGCAGCGGTTAGTGTTGTTTTTCCATGGTCAACGTGACCTATGGTGCCCACGTTGACGTGGGGCTTGTTACGTTCAAATTTTTCTTTGGACATGACAAAATACCCTTGTATTGTAAATTAACTTCAAAAAAGCAACGCTACATATGCCACATACATAACAACCACAGCGCGCAACATACTACCTAAAAATGGAGCTCATAACCGGATTTGAACCGGTGACCTCGTCCTTACCAAGGACGCACTCTACCAACTGAGCTATATGAGCATACACACCAAATAACCATGCATAAATAAATCATAACAACCCAGTTTAAATATGCAAAAAATGGAGCGGGTGGCGAGAATCGAACTCGCAGCATCAGCTTGGAAGGCTGAGGTATTACCACTATACGACACCCGCTAAAAATGGTGGAGGGGGACGGATTCGAACCATCGAAGCTTACGCGGCAGATTTACAATCTGCTCCCTTTGGCCACTCGGGAACCCCTCCAAAATTAGGCGGGCAATTTTGATGCAAAGTTTGTTCACTGTCAACAACCAAATTAGATAATTTCACCACTAATTCAATCTTTATCCTGTTATTGTCATCCGCTGATCAGGTCAGTATCATTCTTAGTGGTATTTTCAACAATACTCCATATATTTATTTATTTAAAAACACTTTTTAAAACGCAAAGAGATTAATAAACGATTTATGAAAATCACAATCTACGGTGCTGGTTATGTCGGCCTTGTTACGGGCGCTTGTATGGCTCAAGTAGGTAATGAAGTCCTATGTATTGAAATAGATACACACAAAATCCAGAATCTACTTAATGGAGAAATGCCCATTTATGAACCTGGTCTCGATAATATGGTTGCTGACGGGATTGCGTCGGGTCGTTTAAAATTCTCAAGCTCTGCCGAAGAAGGTGCCGCACACGGTCTCTATCAATTTATCGCCGTTGGAACACCAGCGGGTGACGATGGCTCTACCGACCTAACTGACATACTTAAAGTTTCTGAATCTATTGCCGAACACATGAACGGTTACAGAATCATTATAAATAAATCTACCACCCCCGTTGGAACCGCTGACAAAATCAAAGAAACAATTCTTCAAAAACAACAAGTCAACGGCAAAAGTATTGAATTTGATATGGTCGCCAATCCAGAGTTCTTAAAAGAAGGAGCTGCCATTGATGATTTTATGAAACCTGACCGTATTATCGTTGGAGCAGACAACCCGCGAACCATTGAGCTAATGAGAGAGCTATACACGCCGTTTAATCATCGGCGCGATCGCTTAGTTGCAATGGACATTCGCTCGGCAGAGCTCACTAAATATGCTGCTACCGCCCTACTTGCAACAAAAATAAGCTTTATGAATGAGCTTGCAAATATAGCTGAGTTATTGGATGCTGATATTGAACAAGTCAGAATAGGTATTGGCTCTGATCCACGTATCGGCTATCACTTTATCTACCCGGGCTGTGGGTATGGGGGCACCTACTTCCCTAAAGATATCCACTCACTCAAGCATACTGCGGATCAAATTGGGTACGATGCAAAACTAATCAGTGCGGTTGAGTCCGTCAATCAATACCAAAAAGAAATACTCTTCTCTAAGCTACACAAATATTATGGCGAATCATTAAAAAATAAAACCATCGCATTATGGGGATTATCCTTTAAGCCAAATACTACTGACATGAATTCCGCATCAAGCCGCACCCTAATGGAAGCACTCTGGAGTATTGGCGCAAAAGTAAGAGCTTACGACCCTGCTGCACAAGAAGAATGCAAACGTATTTATGGCGAACGCGATGATTTAGAGCTTTGCCAAACAGCTGATGACGCGTTAAATTCTGCTGATGCCCTTGTTATCGTGACTGAATGGCAAGAATTCAGATCACCTAATTTTGATATTATCAAAACAACCTTAAAAGACCCTGTAGTTGTTGATGGGAGAAACCTCTACAACCCAGATCAGATGAAAGAGCTTGGAATTACTTATTTTGGCATTGGCAGAGGTGAGTAAAAGCTTAAAATAGTCATGTAAAGCCTAATTTTATTTGCCACCCCCCTTATTTTTTGACGTTTTGTATTTTTCTAGGCGATAATAAAATTACAAAACGTCAAAAAATAAGGGGGGTGGCAAATAAAAATACGTATTTTTGGCTATTTTTAAGTCAAATCTCACAAAAACAAACATTTGTTCAAGCTTTAACACTTCTCGTATAACAAATCCCACACACCATGACCTAGTTTTAAACCACGTCGCTCAAATTTAGTGATGGGACGACTCTCGGGCTTTGGCGAATAAGGAGAATCTGCCAAAGAAACGAATTCTGTCGATGCTTCCATCATCTCTGCCATGTGTTCTGCGTAAGGCTCCCAATCTGTAGCCAAATGAAACACCCCTCCCGCCTTTAAACGTGAAGCAATCAACGAGATAAACTCCGGCTGAACAATACGTCGTTTATTATGGCGCTTTTTATGCCAAGGATCAGGGAAGAAAAGTTGCACTCTTTCAAGCGACTGCTTTGGAATTCTATTTTTAATAATTTCGACCGCATCATCATCCATTACACGAACATTCGTTAAACCTTGTTCGTCAATCAAATGCAACAAACGTCCCACACCAGGGCGATGAACTTCAATACCAATGAAATCTTTTTCAGGCGCTGATTTCGCCATTTCTGCCAACGAAACACCGTCACCAAAGCCAATCTCCAATATCACGGGGGCAGACCGTTTAAACAAGCCTTCTAACTCCAATCTACTTTCATCACGCTCAATACCATAAACTGGCCAGACATTTTCTATTGCTTGCTCCTGCCCTCGCGTAAGTCGCCCTTGACGTAATACAAAACTGCGCACAGTACGCATAAATTTATCTTCCACTCCAGCCCTCTCAAAAAAATCAATCACTTACTATTGATATTTGTTATATTAGCGCCACTTTAGAACTAACATTTAACATTATTGTCAACATTATAGAACGCCGACACTTTATAAGGCATTCATCATCAATGGAAGGAGAGCCGCGATGAAATCACAAATTATTCTTATTACCTTACTATCTTCATTG
>CAZSXI010000252.1:0-3438 GCA_964611045.1 uncultured Cocleimonas sp.
AAGCATCCGATGCCATCACTGAACCATCTACTTCTAAATTAGCGTGTTCAGCTTTTATGCCAGCGATACGTGCCGAGTTGATACGGCTCATTTGACCTGCGCCCACACCAATCGTCATATTATCTTTGCAGTAAACAATGGCATTTGATTTTACGAATTTTGCGATCTTCCAAGCAAATAATAGGTCGTTCATTTCTTGGTCTGTGGGGCTACGTTTGGTGACAACTTCTAACTTTTCAAATAATCCTAAATCAGCATCTTGAACTAACAATCCACCGTTGACACGTTTGTAATCTAAACGGGGTTGAGCGTGTTCAAATTTCCCACATTCCAACAAACGAACGTTTTGTTTTGCAGAAACTGCCTTAATCGCCTTTTTGGTAACTTTCGGTGCAATGATGACTTCAACGAACTGATTTTCAACAATTGCTTTTGCTGTTTTTCCTGTTAACTTTTGGTTGAATGCGATAATGCCTCCAAAGGCTGATTCTGGATCAGTTTTAAAAGCACGTTCATAGGCATCTAAAAGATCATCACCAATCGCTACACCACAAGGGTTTGCGTGTTTTACAATGACACAGGCGGGGTGATTATCAAATTGCTTTACACATTCAAGCGCCGCATCGGTGTCAGCAATATTGTTGTAAGAAAGCTCTTTGCCTTGCAGTTGCACGGCTGTAGCAATGTTTGCACCTGTTTGATTGCCAGACACGTAAAAAGCACCCTTTTGATGTGAATTTTCACCATAACGTGTAGTTTGTTGAAGCTTAAATTGTGCATTAAAAGTGGTCGGAAATACATTCTCGCCAGCCGTGAGTGGCTTATTATCATTCTCAACAATCGCGCCTAAATAGTTTGCGATCATGCCATCGTATTGGGCTGTGTGTTCAAACGCGCGGGTTGCTAGTTTGAAACGTAAATCTTTAGAGATGCTTCCGTTATTATTTTCTAACTCTTCTTCAACTAAACTGTAGTCGTTAGGATTTACAACAATGGTCACGTGCGCATTATTTTTAGCCGCCGCGCGCACCATCGTTGGTCCGCCGATGTCGATATTCTCAATCGCATCTTCTAGAGTACAATCATCTTTTGCGATGGTCTCTGCGAATGGGTAAAGATTAACGACGATTAAGTCGATACCAGGAATATCATGCTTTTCCATTACCGCATCATCTGTACCACGACGCGCTAATATTCCGCCATGAATTTTTGGATGCAAAGTTTTAACACGTCCATCCATCATTTCAGGAAAGCCCGTATAATCAGATACTTCTGTTACAGGGACATCATTATCACTTAATAACTTAGCAGTGCCACCTGTTGAAAGTAGCTCGATACCACGAGCATGAAGTTGTTTAGCAAATTCGAGTAAACCAGTTTTATCAGAGACGCTTAATAAAGCACGTTGAACGGGCATGGGGTAATCCTTTTATGTAATGATATTTTATCCCCCCTAAACAAGGGGGAGCTAGTTCCAATATTAGTAATCCATTTTCCTTTTTATTTTAGCTAGAAACTTTACCAGCCAAAAACTCCATCACAGAAGTCTTATCAATATTTGTCGCTTCATCATCTTTACGTGATTTAAACTCAAACTGATTCTCTTTTAAACCACGATCAGAGATAACGATACGATGTGGAATACCAACCAATTCGTGATCAGCAAACATTGCGCCTGCACGCATTTTTCTATCGTCTAACAATACGTCGTAACCTGCTGCGATTAGCTCATCATAAAGAGCATCAGCCGCTTCACGAACATCATCTGATTTTTGATAGTTGATGGGTACGATGCTTAGCTGGAAAGGTGCAAGTGCTTCTGGCCAGGTAATGCCGTTATCATCGTGATTTTGTTCGATGCTGGCGGCAACTACGCGAGTAACGCCGATGCCGTAACAACCCATAGTCATGACTTCTGGTTTACCATTTTCGCCTAATACCGTGGCATTCATCGCCTCAGAATATTTACAACCGAGCTGGAAGATATGCCCAACTTCGATGCCCCGTAGAATGCTCAAGGTGCCTTTTCCATCAGGGCTTGGGTCGCCTTCAACCACGTTTCGTACATCTACAAATTCTGCCTCAGGAAGATCGCGTGCCCAGTTTACGCCAGTGTAATGCTTTTCATCTTGATTCGCGCCACAAACGAAATCTGCCATATTTTTGGTGGCGCGATCTGCGTAAACTTGAATGTTTAAACCGACAGGACCAATCGAGCCTGCATTGGCATTGGTGTGTTTTAGTAGCTCTTCATCCGTCGCATAACATAAAGGCGATGCGATACCTGCCAGCTTTTCAGCTTTAAGTTCATTAAGTTGATCATTGCCACGCATGAGAATGGCGACTACAGAACCTTCACCACTTTCATCTTCTTCGCCCGTCTTTTCACCAAGAACAATCAAGGTTTTAATCGATTGATTAGGATCAAGATTCAAAAAATCAGATAGCTCATCAATCGTATGTTGATCAGGCGTGTCGATGGTTTTCATGTCTTGCGATGGAGCAGGGCGCTCGCCCGCTGGAATTAACGCTTCGGCTAATTCAACATTGGCGGCGTAGTCACTCTCATTTGAGAAGGCAATCGCATCTTCACCAGAATCTGCCAACACATGAAACTCATGCGATGCACTCCCGCCAATTGAGCCCGTATCTGCCAACACAGGGCGAAACTTTAAACCTAGGCGCTCAAAGATTCGGTTATACGCATCAAACATTACATCGTAGGTTTGTTGCAATGATTCTTGTGAGACATGGAAAGAGTAAGCATCCTTCATAATAAACTCACGTGAACGCATCACACCAAAACGTGGTCGAACTTCATCACGGAATTTTGTTTGAATCTGATAATAGCTAACCGGTAAATCTTTGTAAGATTTCAACTCTTTACGCGCATAATCGGTGATGATTTCTTCGTGCGTAGGGCCGTAGCAAAACTCCGCGCCTTTACGATCTTTCATGCGCAATAACTCAGGGCCATACTCATCCCACCGACCAGACTCTTGCCATAATTCACTCGGCTGAATCGTAGGCATTAATAGCTCGATACCACCTGCACGATTCATCTCTTCACGCACTACGTTTTCAACCTTGCGTAATACTTTTAAACCAAACGGCGCCCATGTGTACAAGCCAGAAGCCAGCCGTTTGATCATGCCAGATTTAAGCATAAGCTGATGGCTGATAATTTCAGCATCTGCTGGGGTTTCACGTAGGGTAGAAATAGGGAATTGGGATACTTTCATAGTGTTTTTTCTGTGTAATCTTAATAGGGAGAACTAAGAGAGCGATATTAAACGATATTAAAGTTAATGGGGAATCATTAGACTAATAATTTTGCTGGAATTGTCGTTTTATTTGCCATTTAAGGGGGGTGGACTTATTTATAAGGCTTTAAATGGGATAAAAGCTTAAACAGCAACGATCCCTTTAATATGCGGA
>CAZSXI010000253.1:0-3434 GCA_964611045.1 uncultured Cocleimonas sp.
CTCTAAAATTGATGTGTTTCTGGTGTTTTCAGCTGCATCAGTATGTTTTGAATGATCTGTTTACTAATAAAGCTAAAAAAAAATAAAAACAGCTGAAAAAACAAGACTTTTCCACTATAATCGCGCGCCTAAATGAAGCTACTTTGCTGGCATCACACGTAGATAACAAGCGAGAAGAAATTTCAAATGGCAAATACACTGATTACAATCGTAAGTGATTGGAAAGAACGTTTCACCCCTTTTCTTGGTTGGATTGGTGAGTTAAAAAACGGTAAAACGCTAAAGGCGGACGCTGTTGCAGGCTTAACCGTTGCTCTGGTGCTTGTTCCTCAATCGATGGCTTATGCCCAATTGGCTGGCTTGCCAGCTTATGTGGGCTTATACGCTTCTTTTCTTCCTGTTATTATCGCCGCTGTATTTGGATCATCTCGCCAGCTCGCAACAGGGCCTGTAGCAATCGTTTCATTATTGACCGCTGCTGCATTAGAGCCACTGGCGATTGCTAGTCCTGAAGGTTATATGGCTTACGCCGCTATCCTTGCTTTTATGGTGGGTATTTTTCAGCTTTCATTGGGCTTGTTACGTTTAGGTGTGTTGGTAGATTTTCTTTCTCATCCTGTGGTTATAGGCTTTACCAATGCGGCTGCTATTATTATTGCAAGTTCGCAAATAAGTAAAATATTTGGTATTGCAACACGTAAAGGTGAGCATCATTACGAGACAGTTTGGCATATTATTCAGGACTTGCCTCAAACACATTTAACTACTTTAATAATGGGAATACTTTCGATTTTCTTGTTGGTTTTTATTAAGAAAGTTGCACCTAAATTACCCAATGTATTAATTACCGTTGTTCTCTGTACCTTGCTAGCTTACTTCTTGGGTTATGAAGCGCGTGGTGGAAGTGTTGTTGGTGTAGTTCCTCAGGGCTTACCAGAATTCAAAATACCTGATGTTGAATTTAGCCAGATTGTAAACCTGATGGTTTCAGCATTGGTAATCGGAGTAATTGGGTTTGTTGAAGCGATTTCCGTTGCTAAAGCATTATCATCAGAGACGAGACAACGACTTTCGGCAAATCAAGAATTAGTAGGGCAAGGCTTAGCTAATCTCGCTTCTTCAGCATTCCAAGGTTATGCTGTTTCTGGTTCGTTCTCACGTTCAGCAGTTAACTTTTCAGCAGATGCTAAAACAGGCTTCTCATCAATCATAACGGGTGTTTTGGTTGCTGTGACCTTACTATTTTTAACGCCATTACTTTACCACCTACCTCAAGCAACACTGGCGGCAGTTATTATGGTGGCAGTGTTTAATTTGATTAAAATTAAGCCAATCGTTCATGCGTGGAAGGTACATCGTCATGATGGCTTTGTTGCCGTTGCAGTATTTGTTACCACACTGTTCTTTGCGCCACATTTAGAAAAAGGCATTATAGTCGGTGTATTGCTATCGCTAGGTCTTTTCCTTTATCGCACCATGAGCCCGCATTTTGTTGAAGTTTGTAGACATGAAGATGGCACGCTACGTGATGCTAAATTATTTGACTTGAAAACCAGCGAAAGTGTTTCGGTATTTCGCTATGACGGTGATTTATATTTTGCCAATGCAGGTTATCTTGAAGGGAAAGTATTAAACAGCATGGCTGAAAAACCAAAGCTTAAAGTGATGGTTTTAGATTTTGAATCAGTTGATTTAATTGATTCAACGGGTGAGGAAACACTAGGCCGTATCTGTGAACGATTAGAAGCTGGGGGTATTGAGCTATTTATCGCACGTGCGAAAAAACCAATGCTAGATGCCTTTAAGCGTTCTGGCTTGTTAGAAAAAATAGGCGAAGATCGTTTCTTCCGTGAGCGCACCTTGGCAATTCGTCATGCTAAAGAAGTGTTGGGTGATGAGATTGATGTTGAATCGATATTGAAACCAATACACGTGTAGTTGGTTTTATCGTCTAGTTTTAAAAATCCTTTTTAAAAAGGGCTTTTTTTATGTCTGCTGTGCTACGCTTATTTCATGACAATAAACATATTATATTTCGCAAGCTTACGAGAAAAAATAGGGCGTGGCAGTGATACGCTTGAGATACCTGAATCTTTGCAAGTAGCACAAGTTTGGCAGCAAGCAACAGGTCAGAAGAGTTTCCCTGATGATGTTCTCGTCGCGCTTAACCAAGAATATACCGATGCCGATGCTATTGTGAATGATGGCGACGAGATCGCGTTCTTCCCTCCTGTAACGGGTGGCTAATTACCATGAGTCTACTACGCAAAATAGAAGTATTGGAATCCATATTTGATCCGTGGAAGCTCCAGCAGGACTATCAACTCTCATCTATGCAAGGTAAGACTGATTACGGCGCTACGGCGAGTTTTATCGGTACTATGCGCGATTTTAACGAAGGCGATGATGTCACCAGTATGACATTGGAACACTACCCTGAAATGACCAAGAAACAGCTCAATGAGATTGTTGATGAGGCTTGCGAAAAATGGACATTGCTGAATACTTTAATTGTGCATCGTGTAGGAAAGATACTACCTGCAGAGCCAATTGTACTTGTTACGGTTTGGTCGTCTCATCGTGTTGATGCATTTGAAGCGTGTCGCTTCTTGATGGAAAAGCTTAAGCACAATGCACCTTTCTGGAAAAAAGAACAATTAACAGAAGGTGATAGTCGTTGGGTGGAAAAGAATACTGATGGTTATACATAGTAGAACAGAATTAAGCGTTTTCTACCATCCAATCGCCTGATTTTCCGCCACTTTTTTTCAGTAAACGCACGCCATTAATCGTCATACCTCGGTCAACCGCTTTGCACATGTCGTAAACGGTTAATAAAGCGACTTGTGTGGCATTAAGCGCTTCCATCTCCACGCCTGTTTGCCCGCTGACTTCAACCGTTGATTGGCAATAAACGGCAGGTGGGTTTTCTTCTGTTTTAAGTTGAATATCAACATGTGTGATTGCCAGTGGATGACAAAGAGGAATCAGTTCAGCAGTCTTTTTGGTTGCCATTATTCCTGCGATACGCGCTATGCCTAAAACGTCCCCTTTTTTATTATCACCCTCTATGATTTTTTGCAGAGTTGCTGGCTCCATTAAAATTCTGCCTTCCGTTACGGCAACGCGTTTGGTAATAGCTTTGCTGCCAACGTCTACCATGTGGGCATCGCCCTGCTGATTAAAATGGGTTAATTTGTTTGATTCGCTCATTGGATACTCGGCTGATAATAAATGTGTGACAACTAATAGCATATGCTAACTAATAGGCACGTGACAGCAGTATAGTTTACTGTGCGTGTGTTAAAATCACATCTTTTTTAGTTTGCACGTCTTTTCGTGTGATTTTTGTGTATGGGTTTGTTATTACCTTCATTCTGTGTCCTTTGTGATTGCTCGGTATCTCGCGCAATATCATTGTGTGAATCTTGTGA
>CAZSXI010000254.1:0-3417 GCA_964611045.1 uncultured Cocleimonas sp.
CGATTATCGAAGCTGATTTAATTGTATCTGCAATCGGTCAGTTTGGTGATCTTGACGGTGTTGAAGAGTACGGCAATGATCGCAATGCGATTGATGCGGATAACTTCTACCAAGTTCCTGGTAAAGAAGGTCACTTTGTAGCTGGCGATATCGTTCGTCCTCACCTTTTAACAACTGCAATTGGTCAAGCATCTATTGCTGCTGAGACTATCAACCACTTCTTAACACAGAAAGATGAGAAGATGGATAAGCGCCCTAAAGTTGATAAGCATCATTTTGACTTATTAGATAAGCTTAAAGAATACGATCTTAGCCCTGTCGATTACGATGAAGGTAAAGAAGAGGACCTTCGTGGTACAGATAGTGATAACTACGCTGTACATAACTACGATGATCGTTCTGAACATGAGATCGTTGAGTCTAGCGAATTATTCTTAGGACACTTTGAAAAAGTTGCGCGTAATAAACGTACTGAAGATGTACCAAGTGAAGATGATGTACTTGGTCACTTTGAAGAGCGTATGAATGCACTTGCAGATGAGCAGGTTGTTGAAGAAGCAGAGCGTTGTATGAGTTGTGGTCTTTGTTTCGAGTGTGATAACTGTGTTATCTACTGTCCTCAAGATGCGGTCTTCCGTGTTAAGAAAGACATATCTACTACCGGTCGTTACGTTGATACTGACTACGATAAGTGTGTTGGTTGTCATATCTGTGCTGATGTTTGTCCTACGGGCTACATCGAAATGGGTCTAGGCGGTTAATTAGTCGTTAAAGTAAAAAAGCTAAAGTCTGTTTTTCAGACTTTAGCTTCGTTTAGGATTCAGGAAATATGTTTCATAAATCAATACAATCCATCATCCTTACATCATTGATGTTGGTGCTTGGCGTAAGTCTTAGTGCTTGTGATAGTCAATCAAAACCACTTGAACTGATGAAAGCGGTTGAACAGTTTGAAAGTGATGAAGTCCGTGATAGACACATAGAGAATATGCGTAAGAACCACATGGATGAATTACTGCATAAGCGTGATGAAACGGTGATTAACGGTATTCGTACGAAAAAACATAGCCTTAAAGCTTGTATCGATTGCCATGTGCCTGAAGAGCATAACGGTAAACCTCTTAGGCATTCGGATCCTGAGTATTTTTGCTCAACGTGTCATGAGTATGTTGCTCAAGAGTTAAATTGTTTTCAATGCCATACAGATCGCCCGAGTAGTAGAAAGGATACTCAGGGCTCGCAAGTAGCACCTAACGATAGTATTCATCAGGGCGCTAAGGTCGAATCACCGTCTGAAAAACATTTACCATCTACTGTTGCAGAATTGAAAAAAGAAATTCAAAACACGCCTAAACAATCAGTGGGAGAGAAATAATGAGTAACATTGATTCCTATCGCCGCAAGTTTTTAGGCGGTCTTGCTGGTACAGCCGCTGTTGCTACCGTAGCACCTGGTGTGTTTTTGCGTGAAGTTCACGCTAAGCCCGCTGGTCAAGCAGTCACTGATAAAGTTCGTTGGGGTATGTTGGTTGATACCAATAAGCTTGACGATGGTGGTGATGCCTGTATTGCAGCGTGTAAAAAAGAACATGGTTGGGGCAACGATCCTAAATCAAATGATGCACAGCAAGCACAGTGGATTCGTAAAGTTAAAGTAACCGAAAAGATGACAGGTCATACAGTTACATTACCGGTTATGTGTCAACATTGTGAGACAGCTCCTTGTGTTGATGTTTGTCCTACGGGGGCATCAATGAAGCGTGCTGACGGTATTGTGCAAGTTAATAAACATATTTGTATTGGCTGTCGTTACTGCATGATGGCTTGTCCTTACAAAGCGCGTAGCTTTGTACATGAGACATTAATTGATCAACGACCAGGGACTCCACGTGGTAAAGGCACAGTTGAATCTTGTAATATGTGTGTGAATCGCGTTGATGAAGGTAAAAACCCTGCCTGTGTTGATGCAGCGCCACAGGCAATGCTATTTGGAGATTTAAATAATCCAGATAGTAAAATCAGCCAAGTATTAAAGAAATTCGGTGGTACGCAGATACGAGCTGATCTTGGTTTGAATACTGGTGTTCGTTATTGGGGCATATAAGGGAATTAGCATGGCTACTAAAGCAATATACAGTGAAGTAAAAAATAGCGGTCTAGGTTACTGGGGCGTCCTAGGATTCTTTGGGTTATTGGTATTGGGCGGTGTATATGCATTTATTCACATGCACGAAGGTCATTATTTAACGGGTATGAACAATCAAGTGGTTTGGGGTCTACCTCATGTATTCGCTATTTTCTTGATTGTAGCTGCCTCTGGTGCAGCTAATATAGCTACCATAGGCACGGTATTTGGTAAGAAAATATACCAACCATTAGGTCGATTATCTGCCTTTTTAGGCGCATCCTTATTAGTGGGTGGGTTGATTGTTTTATTACTTGATCTAGGAAGCATTGGTCACGTGATTGAAATGGCTAAAGGCGCTGTTAACTTTAAGTCAATTTTTGCTTGGAATATGATTCTTTATTCTGGATTTATTGGCATTATTGCGGTTTATCTTTGGACAATGATGGATCGTAATAAACTTGCAAAATCTCTGTACAAACCTGTAGGTATTGCAAACATGGTTTGGCGTTTTTTATTGACTATGGGGACAGGTTCAATCTTCGGCTTCTTGGTCGCCCGTCAGTATTATGATGCGGCAATCTTAGCCCCTTTATTTATCGTTGCTTCTTACGTGTTTGGTACCGCTATTTACATTTTGGTGTTAATGGCATCGTTCAAGCTAACAGGCAGAGAGTTAGGGGATGCTATTTTAAACAGATTGCGTAATACATTAGCAATATTTATTGCACTTGTTTTATTCTTTGAATTAATACGTCACTTAACGAATTTGTACGCTACCGAACATCATGCAGTTGAAGCCTATATCCTTACAGGTGATAGCATTTTCACCCCTTTATTTTGGTACGGTCAGATTATTATGGGAAGCTTAATCCCCATGTTTTTAATTTGGTGTCGATTTTTAAAGAATAATCGCTTAGCACTTGTTACCGCTGCTGTTTTAGCAATTTTGGGTGGATTGATTCAAATTTATGTAATTTTGATTGGTGGTCAGTCATTTCCATTAGTTCTATTCCCGAATGCAGAAGTTTCAAGCACATTCTTTGATGGTGTTAATAATGCTTATACCGCGACTATGCCTGAGTATCTATTAGGAATAGGTGGTGTTGGTCTTGCGATTGCTTTAGTTATTATTGGCATGAAGGTACTTAGATTGTTACCAACAACGTTGGCAGATTCGGTAACAGACCCACATCATAAGAACTAAAATTGAATATTTAAATTAAAAAAGCCCCTGAAAGTGACCTTTCTGGGGCTTTTTTAATGCTATCAATAAATACAAAAGGGCAAAAA
>CAZSXI010000255.1:0-3407 GCA_964611045.1 uncultured Cocleimonas sp.
TCTACAAAACAGCAAAAAACAAGGGGGGTGGACAATACAAATTAGTTCTACTTGGTCTTTTGATAGTTGAAATCTTATTTAGTTTAGATTGTATGAAATCACTTGGCAGAGTATTAATGTGTCGGGGGTAAAGGTTTAGCGAAAAACACAGAAAAATGCTAGAATCCTCGGCTTATGTGACTGTGAAAACCATCAGGGTTGCATATAGGGGCTAAATTAGATTTGAATACTAATTATAAAATAGATTCAAGTCACTGATATTTAAATGAAAAATGATAATAGAAGAGTAAAGAAATGGGCTTTCTGAACGTACCTTATTTGTTTAATCAACGCCAAAAAAATACTGCTAAGACTGCTTTTGCGGGCTTGCTAACAATTGTTTTTTTAACAGCAACAGTATTTTCTAGCACTGCTGTGTTAGCAGAAGATTCTGTAAAAATTGATTTACGTGATGTTGATATTCCAACGCTTATTGAAACAGTGTCGCGTATTACGGGTAAAAACTTTGTGGTTGATCCTCGTGTTAAAGGGAAGATAAACCTGATTACACCGGGTGAAATCGATAAGAATGAGTTATATGAATTATTCTTGTCGGTTCTACAAGTACACGGTTTTTCTGCGGTACCCTCTGGTGCAAACTTAATCAAAGTCGTTCCTTCTAATCAGGCTAAACAACAACCTGTACCTGTGATAGGTGAAGCTGAAGAGAAGAGTGAAAAGCTCCGTAAAAAACGCAAAGCCGATGAGTTGATCACACGTGTTATTCGTGTTGAGCACGTGCCTGCGGCAATGCTAGTGCCTATTTTACGTCCGTTAGTGCCAAGCACAGGGCAGTTACAAGCTTATGGGCCAAGTAATACGATTCTTATTTCTGATAGAGCCGCCAATATCGAGCGTTTGGTAAAAGTCATTAGGCGTATGGATCGTGCGGATGATGAAGAGTTAGAAGTTGTGCCGTTAAAATTCGCATCCGCTAAAGATTTGGCTCAGACCATTCAAGTCTTACAAAAATCATCTATCAAAGGTGCATCGTCAAAAAATAAAATTTCAGCAGATGTGCGTACTAATAGTTTGCTATTAAGTGGTGATAAGTCTTCTAGACAACAGGTGAGGAAGATCATTTCCAAGCTTGATACTTATCAGCCTGTAGAAGAGAAGACGAAAGTTATTTACTTGAAATATGCTAAAGCGATTGATCTTGCGAAAGTGTTGACAGGTTTTTCTAAAACTCAAAAAACTACACGAGCGACTAAGAAAGGCGCGGCAGGCACTCAAAAAGCAGATGTTGATATTCAGGCAGATGATTCCACCAATTCGTTGATTATCACAGCTGAAGCGGATGTGCATAAAAACCTTGCGAAGGTTATTGCCCGTTTGGATGTTCGTCGTGCACAGGTTTTGGTCGAGGTGATTATTGCAGAAGTATCAGCTAACTTATCAAAAACTTTAGGCTCAAACCTTGGCTTTAGCAGTTCATCGGGTTTGTTAGGTGGGTCTGGAACGGTGGCTGGTCTTGGTGCGTTATTAAATGTACTAGGCGGTGGGGATAATGCACTGTCAGGCGTTGTTCCAGCATCGGCTGGGGGTCGACTAGGGCTTGTTGATAGTATAGGTAAGAATAGATTTGGTTTACTTATTGATGCTCTATCAGGTGACGGTGCAACAAATATTCTTTCAACTCCAACGGTTGTGGCTTTAGATAATCAAGAAGCAACTTTGGTGATTGGTGAAAATGTTCCTTTTGTAACGGGTAGTTTTACGTCAACAGGTAGTAATGGAAGTGGTTCTAATCCATCAAACCCATTTCAAACGATTGAGCGTCGTGATATTGGTATCACACTAAAAATTAAGCCTCAAATCAATGATGGCAGTAGTATTCGCCTTGATATTGAGCAAGAAGTTTCAAGTTTAGGCGCGGCTGCATCAGCGGCAGAAAGAATTACCAATAAACGCTCGATTAAGACCAGTGTGATGGTAGAGGATGATCAAGTGCTCGTGTTGGGTGGTTTAATGAGAGATAGCTTTACGGATACGATTAATAAAGTACCCGTACTTGGTAATATTCCAGTGCTTGGGAGACTGTTTCGAAGTAGCACAACCGAAAAAACTAAGACAAATCTGATGGTCTTTATTCACCCTGTGATTATGCGCGATGTTTTAAGTGGTGATCATTATACGCGCCAAAAATATAGCCAGCTTAAAGCTGTACAAGATCGTTCTCGTATTACTGAGCGCGGGATATTAAAGCAGAAGGCGGTAAAGTTTCCTACAAACATACGCCGCGATTTAACAACAAAATTAACAGCGGCGCAAAAAAAGCAGATTATTATACGTGAGCAACAGCAGCGTGTGTTGGCGCATCAGCGTAAAATACAACAAGCTAAATTGGCTCAGCAAGAAAATAATAGATTGTTGCAACAGCGTAGAGCTGCGGCAGCGCAGGCTAAAACTCGCCCTGTGGTGAATACACAAATTCCATCAAGATTACAAAATGTCATCCCGCCAAAACGTAACTAATAAAAACTTGATGACGACTCTTTTGGACTACTACGCTATTTATAATACTAACAATGAATAAAAATACAGAATTAAAGTTTGAAGATAACGAGCCTGAACCTGCAAAGGTTGTAGATTTTCCCTACAGTTTTGCAAAGCGTAATGGGGTGGTGTTACAGCGTAGTAGTGAGGGCGATTTAATCGTTCACTACAAAAAGGGATTAACCCCCGCTATTGCCAATGAAGTTAATCGCTTTTTAGAAAAAGATGCGGTATTTAAACTAATCGAAAATGATGAGTTTGAACACACACTCGCAAGGCAATACGACAACAGTGGTGCTGGCGCAAGTGCGATGATGGATGATCTCGGTGAAGAGCTGGATTTACATGATGTTGCTGACTCATTACCAGAGCCTGAAGATTTATTAGAATCAGAAGATGATGCGCCGATTATCCGTCTAATCAATGCTTTATTGACCCAAGCTGTTAAAGAAAATGCCTCGGATATTCATATCGAAACCTACGAAAACCGTATGGTGGTTCGTATGCGTGTTGATGGTGTGTTGCGTGAGATTTTAGAACCTCCGCGTGCGCTTGCAGCATTAGTGATTTCGCGTATTAAAGTTATGGCGAAGTTAGATATTGCCGAGAAGCGTGTTCCGCAAGATGGTCGTATTTCATTGCGCGTTGCAGGTCGTGGTGTGGATGTGCGTGTTTCTACGCTTCCATCAGGTCATAATGAACGTGTGGTTATGCGTTTGTTGGATAAATCAGCTGGGCGCTTGAATCTTGATCATTTAGGGATGGATCCTAATACCCAAGCGCGCTTGAAAGAACTGATTAAAAAACCACATGGGATTATTCTGGTAACGGGTCCTACAGGTTCGGGTAAAACAACCACACTTTATGCC
>CAZSXI010000256.1:0-3399 GCA_964611045.1 uncultured Cocleimonas sp.
ATAGCATCTGATAGGCGCTCAAGACGTTCTTCAGTATTTTGGTGTACTTGATTTTTCATGCGACGACTAGAGGATTTAGAATTGTAGCTAAGTTTAGCAGAAAATCAGTGAAAAATTATAATGATACGAGACCTCAGCATAACTCAGTGGCGAAAGAAAAATCGGATAAAAACTTTCTGATTGAGGCGTGAATTGCAGCTAATAGCAAGATTTACAATGAAAATCAGGAAAGTTTTGACCATTTGTACTCGTCATCTGAGTTATGTTGAGGTCTCGATACAGAACAATACTGGATTGAGAGCTTCATTGGTGTAATTCTCGATGCTGAACAATTATTGAATCTTTATAAGTTTTGGCAAAGTGAGCAGCAAGCTTTTCGGTTAAATAAACGGAACGATGATGCCCGCCCGTACAACCAATAGAAATAGTGAGATAAGCACGTTGGCTTGAAATAATATGAGGAATCCAGCTTTCAAGATAATTGATTAAATCGCTTTCCATTTTTATAACCAGCTCTTGAGAGGATAACCAGTCTTTGACGTTCTCTTCTAAACCCGTATGTCCACGAAGCTCTGGCACCCAATAAGGGTTTGGTAAACATCTAACATCAAATAAATAGTCAGAGTCTCTTGGTGTGCCATATTTAAAGCCAAAAGACTGGAACATTAAAGATAAAGATTGTTGTTCTGTGCCGCAAATACGGTTTTTAATTTGCGAGGATAATTCGTAAATATCCGTTGTACTGGTATCAATTTGTATGTCAGCTATTTCACGAACCGGTGCAAGGAGCTCATATTCTTTGATGATGGTGTCACGTAAGGTGGTGTCAGATTCTGATAAAGGGTGTTTGCGACGTGTTTCATCATAGCGTTTTATGAGGACAGCTTTGCCCGCGTATAAATAGACAATATCAGTTTTAAATTGATTTTTAAGGTGTGAAACAATTTTTGGGAATTCTTCTAAATATTTTTGACCGCTGCGTGCATCAATACCAATTGCAATTTTTTTGCTTTCTAAAAGTCTATCAGTCTCTAACGCGCTGTTAAGTAGTTCTAAAGGTAAATTGTCTATGCAAAAATAGCCTTGATCTTCCAAGGTGTTTAAGGCTTGAGATTTACCCGCACCTGACATTCCACTAATAATGACTAAATGCATTTATTTAGCTTCCAGAGTGGGCTTGTGAGAATGGGAATCATCATATAATAAATTTTCAAAGTGCTTTGCTAATAATTCTGGATTTTTGGCTTCAATAACTTTTTCAGGGATACCGTTGAGAATGAGTTTTTGATTTAAGGTAGTGAACATAATACTGTATTCGTTACGGTGTTTTTCAGGGATGATAATTGCCAAGAAAAATGTAATTGCTTGTTTGTCCGCGGCACCGAGTTTCAAACCTTTTTTAATCACGAGGATAGCAGCGCGGGGATTAGTAATGGGTAGATGTGTCTTGGGTACCGCAATGCCATTACCTATGCTGGTATTGCCAAGCTTTTCGCGTGCAATCAAAGCATCAAATACCTGATTTTTTGTTACTTCTTTTTGTCCTTTAATCAATAGCTCAGTAAGTGCATCAAAAACACATTTTTTACTTTCACTTTTTTTTATGAACTTGATACGTTCAGGATCTAAAAGAGGGATATGATGGATATTTTTTTCTGTCATTTAAAAAAATGGATACCTAAATCGAGAATAAGATTATAAGGCATCCATTTTCCAAGTCTAATACAATTAACTGATTAGATTTTCATCATCGATTCCTGCGATCAAGCTACTTGATTCATATCGAAGTTTCGATGATTTCCTTCATGTCGATGGTGACTTCGTAGCTTTTCTTTGTGCTTGAGTATTTGTCTGTCCAGCTTATCAGCCAGTGCATCAATTGCAGCATACATATCATGCCCCTTAGCATCTGCGAAAATATTGTTTCCACTTACGTTTAGTGAAGCCTCTGCTTTATTACTATGCTTTTGCACTTCAAGAATAACGTGGATATTGAGTACTTGGTCGTAATGACGTTTGAGTCGCGTAACTTTTTCTTTTATGTAGTTATTGAGTAGTGGGGTTACGTCTATGTGATGACCAGTAATATCTAATTGCATATTAATTTACTCCTTTCTTTTGGGTTATGTGTGAGTCTTACTCTGAAAGCCCTTCCAGGAAGATCACTTGTGTAAAGCTTATCTAATACCTGTCTTTTCTCCTTTGGTTGTTTTGAGATCTTTGCATTCGTGTAAAGGTCTCACCTTAAGCAAATACTTTTCGATCGTGAGACGAAGGTATTGCCAAAGCTTCACGGTACTTTGCGACAGTGCGTCGCGCTACATTGATTCCTCTTTGTTTAAGAAGATTCGTCAATTTGTTGTCGCTCAATGGTTTTGCAGGGTCTTCATCGCTGATGAGTTTTTTTATCATCGCGCGAATCGCCGTTGCTGAGCATTCTCCACCCGTGTCGGTGCTGACGTGGCTAGAGAAGAAATGTTTGAATTCATATACGCCACGTGGTGTGTGCATATATTTGCGTGTGGTTACGCGAGAAATTGTGGATTCATGCAAACCAAGCTGATCAGCTAAGTCTTTTAAAACCATCGGCTTCATGGCTTCATCGCCATATTGTAAAAAAGCAAGTTGTCTGCCTACAATGGCTTGTGCCACATTCACGATGGTGCTGTTTCTATTTTCTAGACTTTTAATAAACCAGTTGGCTTGTTGTAGGTTATCTTTAATATAGCTGGTTGCTTCACCTTCTAGAGCAGAAGGTGCTGGGTTGTTGGTGTTATTTTTTGTCTGGTTACTTGGTTTGATATTTAGCATTTCCGCGTAATAATCGTTTATTTGTAACTTGGGCTGAGTTTCACCGTTTAGCGAAATTTTCCATTGCCCATTAACTTTTTTAACATAAATATCGGGAGTAATGTAATCAGCGGTCGCGGTGCTGAATACTTTGCCCGGTTTTGGCTCCAGCGAACGAATCAGTAGCATTAACTCTTCAAGTGCAGAAGTCGTTAGCTTTAAAGTTCTTTTAATGCCTGTATAGTCTCTTTTTTCGAGTAAGTCCAGATGTTTGTCTAATAAGCGAAATGTTTTTCGGTGCAATGGATGGTCTTTATGAGCGCTATCTAATTGTAACAAAAGACATTCTGAGAGGTTTCGTGCGGCAATACCGATAGGCCCTAAACTTTGAACATAAGTCAGTATTGCTTCAACTTCATCAAGCTCGATGAAAAGCAAATCTTCTAATGATTGGTGAATCTGCTCTAGTGATTCTGTTAAATAACCATCATCGTCGATGTATTCAATAATAAGTTTAGCGATTTCTTTATCCGTAACACTGAGATTACTCATGTCAACTTGCCAGAGCAAGTGGTCGTGCAAACCTTGCGGTGCAGAGTGCATGGTTTC